>NZ_JBEZLA010000089.1:0-22679 GCF_040651925.1 Streptomyces sp. NPDC048349
CGGTCGTGCAGGGTGTGGCGATCCCAGGTGATCTGGCCGAGCACCGCGACCCCGACCGCGGCCAGCGCGACGGCGGTGCGGGCGACGAACTCCGCGTCGGTGCCGTGCGGTACGGCCGCGCCCGCGACGAACACGGCCAGGAGAATCGGGAGCCAGAGCGCCTCGGGGCCACGCAGCAGCCAGATCGCGCCGAACTCGACCGCCAGGAGCAGGCAGGTGCGGAGCAGCGCGCCCGCGAGCCGCCGCATCAGTTCAGACATGGACACATCATGCCCGGGGTGGCGGAGGGGGCCGGTCGGCGGGCCGTCGTCCCGCCGTCGTCCCGCCCCTGCCCGGCCGTCGTCCCCTGCCCCGCCGTCGTGCCGCCCCTACCCGGCCGTCGTGCCGCCCCTACCCCGCCGTCGTCCCGCCGTCCACCGCGAATTCCGTGCCCGTCACGTACGAGGAGGCGTCGGAGCAGAGGAAGAGGACCAGCTCCCCGACCTCCTCGGGCCGCCCCATCCGCCCCAGCGGCACGTGCGACCACTCCCGGCCCGCGACGGCCTCGGCCACCATCGGGGTGTCGATGGCGCCCGGGTGCACCGAGTTGACCCGGATCCGGTCCGCGGCCAGGTCCAGGGCCGCCGACCGCGTCAGCCCGCGCAGCCCGAACTTGGTGGAGCCGTAGGCCGCGTGGCCCGGGATCCCGACCAGTCCGGCCGTCGAGGAGATGTTGACGACGGAGCCGCCGCCACCGGCCCGGAGCACGGGAGCCACCGCCTGGATGCCGAGGAAAGGACCCAGCAGGTTGACCCGCAGCAGCGCCTCGAAGTCCTCCAGCCGCTGCTGTTCGACGTGGGCCGTGCGCCACAGGGCCGCGTTGTTGACGAGCGCCGAGACCGTGCCGAAGGCCGCGACCGCCGCCCGCACGACCTGCGCCCAGCTGTCCGCGTCGGCCACGTCGTGCCGTACGAACAGCCCCTGGCCGCCGAGTTCCGCGGCCACCGCCCGCCCCTCCTCCTCCCGTACGTCCGTGACGACGACCCGCGCCCCCGCCCCGGCGCACAGCCGGGCCTCGGCCGCGCCCTGGCCGCGTCCGGCGCCGGTGATGACGACGACCTTCCCCTCCAAGGAGACGCCCACGGCCCCACCCCCCTCCCGTACGTCTTCCGGTCGGGCACATGCCTAACAGTCACTGCCCGACGAAGGAAGGGCCGTGCGTGCCTGAGCGGGACCTCCGGGTGCACGCGCTTTGATGGACGGATGACGACGACGAACAACTGGGCAGCATTCGAGAAGGCGGAGCCGGAGTTCGCAGCGGCCGTCCGGGCCCGCTTCGCGCAGTACCCGCACCACGTCCTGGCCACCCTCCGCAAGGACGGCTCCCCGCGCGTTACCGGGCTGAACGTCGACATCCGCGGTGGTGAGCTGTGGCTCGGCATGATGCCGGGCTCGATGAAGGCCCGCGACCTCCAGCGCGACGGGCGCTTCGCCCTGCACACCAATCCGGGCGAGGGCGAGACCATGCCGGACGGCGACGTACGGATCTCCGGGCGTGCGGTGGAGCTGGTGGATCCGCCCGAGCTGCACCGGTACGCGGAGGAGACGGAGACCCCGCACCCCTTCCACCTGTTCCACGCCGAGCTGACGGAAGTCGTCCACGTCGGCGTGGACGGCGACGACCTGGTGCTGCGGTCGTGGACCCCGGCCCGCGGCCTGCGCACCCTGCGCCGGGGCAACGACGACGAGCCCCCGCGCGAGGATCCCCCGCGCGAGGAGCCCCCGGCCGGCGCTAGCTGAGCGGGAAGACCCCGCCGGTCCCGAGCGCGGACGGGTCGACGTCGACCCAGTTGCGGTCGATGGTGAGCGTCACCCCGCCGTAGGTGGCGGAGTGGTCGCCGCGGAACTGGTGGGCGCGGCGCCGGCCGGCCCACTGCGGGGTGCCGGCCCGCAGGCCCAGGTCGGCGTCGGTGACGGAGGCCGCGCCGTTCCAGCGGGCGACCCACAGCACGTCCGGCATGGCTCCGGGGGCCTGGTGGTGGTGGGCGCCGAGCGCCTTGGCCCCGGAGCTCGCCGAGACGTAGGCGGCGGAGCGGTAGCCGAGCTCGTGCAGCCGCACCGTCCAGGCCGTCAGGTAGGCGACGACCGGCGCGTCCCAGGTCTCGCGGTCGGTGTAGTGCTCCAGGTCGTTGTAGAGCACCGTGCCCGTGGGCAGGCCCAGCGACGCGGCGGCGGCCACCGCACCGTCGGCGGCGGAGCGGCCCTGCCCGTCGGCCTCGGAGGGGTCGGTGGACAGGCCGGTGCCGGCGCTGCGCCAGGGCTGGGGGCCCACCCAGATCGGCATGAGGTGCCAGCCCGCCCCGGCCTGGCGCCGTACCCAGTCGGCGGTGAGCTGCGGCTGGGCGCAGGCCCGGGCGCGGCCGCCGATGTAGATGCCGACCGCCCGGAAGGGAGAGCCGGCCCGCCAGGAGTCCATGGTCGTCTGGGCGGGGGCGGTGCAGGTGTCGAAGCCCTCGCCGGTGAAGGGCTCCTGGGCGTTGAGGGGCCCGGTGCCGTCGGCGGCCGGCGCCGGCTCGGCGGGGGGCGTGGCGGGACCTGCGGGGTGGGCGCCGGGCACCGCGCGGGCGCGTGCCAGGACCCGGCGCACGGTGTCGGGCGCGGCCCCGTAGGAAACGGTGGCCATGACTCCGGGCCGGAGCAGGGCGTACCGCAGTTCGTTGCTGTCGGTCCGCGGCGGGGCCGGGGGCAGCGTGGCCCCGGAGTCCACGGACAGGGTGGGGATGTCGGCGCGCGGCGGGGCCCCCTCGATGGGCTCGAGGTGCAGCGTGTCGGCGCGGCTGGCGGCGGCCCGGCCCGAGCATGCGGTCTGGGTGCCGGCGTGGCCCAGGTACAGGGTGGGCAGGTCCAGGCGCAGGCAGGCGCCGGGCTCGCGGTCGAGGTCGACGACGCGCCAGTCGGCGGGGACGGCGAGGCGCAGTCCGAGGTAGTCGATGGTCCGCGCGTCCAGGGTGCGGGCGGCGCCCGTCCGCGCGGGGGAGGTGCGGGCGTGGGAAGTGCGGGCGTCGGGGGTGCTGGCGTCGGAGGTGCGGACGTCGGGGGTGCGGACGTCGGCGGCCCGGGGGGCGTGGGGGGCGTCGGCGGCCTGGGCGCCGGGCAGGACGGGGAGCAGCAGGGCGGCGCCGAGGAGGCCGCTGAGCAGCGTTCGGGTGGGGGCCATGGTGCAGATGGTTACCAGACGGCGGGGCCCCTCAACTGCGCTCCGGAACCCCGCAGATGGGCCGTACGGGGGTATCGCGCGCGGACGGTGCCGCGACCTGCCGGACCAGCGCGTCCGGTGCGGCGTCAGCGAGTCCCGGCGCGGCGGTGTCCGCGACCACCGTGCGCGCGTCGGCGGGCGGTGCTCCGGCCGACGGCAGGAACGCGCCCCACGGCCCGGTCGCCACGACGGCCCGTACCGCCCCGGCCGGTCCCCGCGGATCGCGCAGGGGCTCCAGCCCGGCCTCGTGCGTCACCCGCACGAGTGAGACCAGGCCGGGCCCGTCAAGGCGGGCGATGAGCCCGGCCTCCTGAACGGGGCGGGGTGCCCGGCTCCCCCCTGCGCACGGCACCTGCGCGGTTCCCGGTCCAGTTCCCGCTCGGCACTCACGGGGCGACCTCCCGTGCCGGGGCCGACGGCTCGGCCCCGAGCGCGGCCCCGTATTGACCATGCGTCAGTACTCGCGGGTAGGGGAACCTTTCCCTGCGCCGGCGCACAACTGGCCATATCCCTGCGCGACGGGTCCGGGGTGCCCCAGGATGTGCGTGTCGGGTGCAAGAGGGGCCGCGGGGCGGTCCCGGAGCCATGGGGGGGCGTGGCGGACGTGGCAGGACAGCTCATTGCGATGGCGCTGGAGGACGGCGGCGAAGAGACCGCCGTCGTGTTCGAGGTCGACGGGGACTTAGCGGGATCCGACCTGGAGCTGGCGGCCGGTGAGGGAGTGGTGGGCCGGGCCCGCGTCTCGGTGCAGGACGCCCTGGACCAGGTGAAGCCCACCCTGGCCAAGGTGGCCCGGACCGTGCGCGAACTGGGCCCGGACGAGGCCGAGATCGAGTTCGGGCTGAAGATGGGCGGCGAGACCGGCGTCATCGTCGCCAAGGGCACGGCAGAGGTGAACTTCGCCGTCCGGCTCGTCTGGCACCGCGCCTGAGCCGGATGGGTGCGCGGCGCGACGGGTTCGTCGTCAAGATCCGGCAGGGCACCTGCGACGTTCCCGTCGGGGTCGGCTTCGTCGTGGGCGACAAGCACATCGTGACCTGCGCACACGTCGTCAACGTGGCCCTGGGGAGGCAGAAGGCGTCCGCCGACCGGCCGGCGGACGAGGCCCGCATCCAGGTCGAGTTCGTCCTGCTCGGCGATGCCGAGGGAGCTCCGCTGCGCAACTGCAGGATCGCGGCCTGGGATCCGCCGCCGGGACCCGGGCGGCCGGGCCGCGACATCGCGGGGCTGGTCCTGGTGGGCGGGGACACCCTCCCGGTGGGGGCCGGACCGGCCCGCCTCGTCGACCCGCGCAACGGTCTCGCGCAGAGCACCGAGGTGTCCGTCTTCGGCTACCCGGGCAGTCCCCCGCGCAAGGCCAACGGGGCCTGGAGCAGCTGCGTCCTGCGCGGCGCGGTCGGCGGCGGCCTGGTCCAGCTCGACACGTCCGGCGAGTCCGCGCTGCGCGCCCAGCCCGGGTACAGCGGATCGCCCGCCATCCTGTCGGACCGCTGGGGGGACGCGGTGATCGGCATGCTGGCCGTCGCGAGCCGGGGCGGGGAGCACGAGGACGCGTACGCCGTTCCCCTGTCGGAGATGGCATCGGCCTGGCCGGAGGTATTGGAACGGACCGTGCTGCCCCCGTGCCCCTACCGGGGCCTGCAGGCGTTCACCGCGGCCGACGCCCGGGCCGGTGTGTTCGTGGGCCGGGAGAGGGAGACCGAACGGCTCCGGGCGATGCTCGGGAACCAGCCGTGCGTCGTGGTGGCCGGGCCCTCGGGGGTCGGGAAGTCCTCGCTGGTGGCAGCCGGTCTGGAACCGGCCCTGGCCGCCGACGGATGGACCGTCGCGAGCTTCCGGCCCGGATCCGCCCCCTACGACTCGGTGGCGCGGGCGCTGCTGGACCTGGAGGACCCCGGCGCCCACCCCACGCTGGAGCGGCTGGAGCGCCGGGCGCGCTCCCTGCGGGACGAGGGGTTCTGGCCGGTCGCCACCCGGATCGCGCTGCTCACCGGGCGCCGTCTGGCCCTCGTCGGCGACCAGTTCGAGGAGGTCCTCAGCAACGGCGCGTCCGGGCTGCGGCAGGAGTTCCTGGAGCGGATGTTCCCCGAGCCGGACACCATGGGCGACGCGCCGGTGCGGCTCGTCTGCACCCTGCGGTCCGACTTCCTGCCGGACCTGCTGGACCTGCCCACCGTCGGTCCGCGCATCCAGGACCGCCAGCTCAACGTCTCCCCGCCGGACGAGGCGGCGCTGACCCGGGTGATCGTGGAACCGGCCGCGGCGGCCGGAGTGGTCTACAGCCAGGGCGTCGCCGAGGCCATCGCCGCCGAGGCGGCCAAGGCCCCGGGCAGCCTCCCGCTGCTCGAGTTCGCGCTCACCGAGCTCTGGCCGATGCAGCAGGAACGCAGGATCACCTTCGACGGCTACCACGCGCTGGGCGGTGTCTCGGGGGCCCTCAACCGGCACGCCGAGAAGGCCTTCCAGTTCCTGGCCCGGCAGCTGGACGAGGCCCGGATCCGGCGGGTCCTGCTGTCCATGGTGCGGGCCCGCGGCGGGGCGAGCAGCGCGGTCCGGGTGACGGCCCTGAAGGCCCATCTGGACCGGGACTGGCACGTCGCCCAGCTCCTGGCCGAGCCCGACCGGCGGCTGGTGGTGCTCGGCACGACGGGGCCGGGGACCGCGGAGATCGCCCACGAAGCACTGATCCGCGAGTGGGACAGGCTCGCCGACTGGGTCGACGCCGACGCCGACTTCCAGCAGTGGCTCGCCGTCATGGAGGAGCGGGCCGCGGACGGGGACCTGCTGTCCGCGACGCGGGTGTCGGAAGCGGAGCACTGGCTGCGCGAGCGCAGCACGGACGTGCCCAGCGTGGTGAGCGAGTTCGTCGAGCGCAGCACGGCCGCGGTCCTCGTGCAGCGGCACAACGAGGTGCTGCTGACCAAGTCGCAGGAGCTGACCGAGCAGTGGCGCGAGCGCTCCACGATGCTCGAGAACCGCCAGGGCGCGCTTCAGGCCGCGAACCGGCAGCTGGAGGAGAAGGCGGCGCGGCTGGCCGACAAGAACAGCGAGATCGAGGAGCAGTTCGCCCGGATCGAAGAGGCCCGGCAGGCCTTGCAGGAGCACAACGAACTGCTGGCCGTGTCGATCCGGCACAAGAGCGAGTTCCTGGCCAACATGTCGCACGAACTGCGCACCCCGCTGAGCTCCCTGCAGCTCCTGGCGCAGGAGCTCGCCGACAACGCCGACGGGACCCTCACCGGCAAGCAGGTCGAGTACGCCCGGGCCATCCAGGGGGCGGGCCACGACCTGCTCCTCCTGCTGGACGACATCCTCGACCTGTCCGAAGCGGAGACGGGCCGGATGCAGATCGTCCCGGTCCGGGTGCCCCTGCTCCAGGTCGCCGACCACCTCGACGCGGCCTTCTCGCCCCTGGCGGAGGAGAAGGGCCTGGGTCTGCACGTACGGGTGGCGCCCGAGCTGCCGGAGACCCTGCACGCGGACGAGCGGCGGCTGCTGCAGATCCTGCGGGGCCTGCTGGCCAACGCCGTGAAGTTCACCGACCGCGGCGAGGTACGGCTCGACATCCAGCCCGCCGGCCCGGACGTACCGCCCTCCGTCCAGGGACGGCTCGCCGGCGAGAAGGCGCCGGAGCTCATCGCCTTCTCGGTCGCCGACACGGGCATCGGGATCTCCGACGGCCGGCTGAAGGTCATCTTCGAGGCGTTCACGCACGCCGGCGACCCGACCGACACGCAGCACGTCGGGCCGGGCCTCGGCCTGTCCATCAGCCGGGAGATCGCCCGCCTGATGGACGGCGAGATCCACGTGGTGAGCGAACGCGGCCTCGGTTCGGTGTTCACCCTCTACCTGCCGCTCATCTCGGGCGGCCCGATGGCCCACCCGGAACTGCGGGACGCGCCCGCGCCGGACCCGGAGCAGCCGTACGCCACGTCGGCCGCGGCCTACGGCTTCTGCGGGCAGAAGGTCCTGATCGTGGACGACGACGTCCGCGCCGCGTTCGCCCTCACCACCGACTTCGAACGCCACGGCCTGGAGGTCCTGTGGGCGGAACGGGTCCCCCAGGCGATCGCCACCGTCACCGCCGATCCGGAGGTGGCCCTCGTCCTGCTGCGCCTGCCCACCCAGGGCATGAGCGCCGCCTCCGCGGCCGCCTCGGTCATAGCCCAGCTCACGGCCCCCACGGGCCGCCCCCTCATCGCCCTGGCCCACAAGCCCACCCCCCTGGGCCGCGAAAAGGCCCTGGCGGCGGGCGCCTGCGACTACACGGCCACGCCTATGGACGGCGAACAGCTCCTCCCCCTGATCCACCATTGGCTCCAGGAGAACCCCGAAGCGCGGCGGACATAGGGAGGACGATGTGGGCAGCAGCGGATGGACCAGTACGTCAACGCCGTACCTGGCGCCCCGCGCCGCCGGACAGCCCGACGCCTGGACCGACGAGGCCGGGGCGAAGGGACGCCGAGGCGGGCAGCGCATCGTCGAGGCGCGGCAGGCGCGCGCCACTCCCGAGGTCGCGGCGCTGCTCGGCCTGGCGGAAGGGCAACCGGTCGTCGTCCGGCGGCGCGTGATCGAGCTCGACGGTGAGCCGTGCGAGTTGACCGACACCTACTACCCCGCCGACATCGCGGCGGGCACGCCGCTCGCGGGGACCGCGAAGATCCCCGGCGGAGCGGTCACCCTGCTGGCAGCACTGGGCCACGTCGGCGTACGCGTCACCGAGGACGTGACCGCCCGCATGCCAAGCGCCGGGGAGCGCGAGCAACTGGGCCTGGGTGAGGCCGAACCGCTTCTGCGACTGTCCCGCGTGACGTACGACGCGACGGACCGGGTCATCCAGGCGGACGTGATGCTCATGCCTGCCGGCCGCCAGCAGTTGCGGTACGAGATCAGGCTTGCCCCTTCACAGCCCGGATGAACGGGGCCCACGCGGCGGCCGGGAACACCAGGACCGGGCCGATGCCGGCGAGCTTGCTGTCCCGGACGGGGACGATGCCGGGGAGATCGTCGGTTACCTCAACGCAGCTGGCGCTCTCAGAGTTGCTGTACGAGGACTTTCGCCAGGACAGGTCGCTCACGTCTCCGTGCATTTCGCGTATTCCTCCGCCACCGACTCGATCAAGGCCAGGGACGCCTCCGGCGACAACGCAGCGGCCCTGGCCAGATCGTAGAGTTTCCAGTGGCGCTGTACCAGCGCCGGATAGTCGAGCAACTGCCCCACACGGGGCCCCTCGGTGTACACGACGTCGGGCGCGTCGGCGAACTGCAGGATACTCACCAGAGAACCCATGACGCCTTGGGCTCCGGTCGAAAACGGCACCACCTGCATGGTGATCCGATGGGCACGGACGTACGCGGAGATGTGCCGCAACTGAGCGGCCATGACCGCGGGCCCCCCGACCACTGTCCGCAACACTGCCTCGTGCAGGACGACCCACAGTTCGGGGGACGTTGGATGCTCAAGGAGCCGTGCGCGCTCCAGACGAAACTCGACCAGGCCATCCACGTACGCGGCCGGCGCGGTGGGGTTGCCGCCCCGCATCACGGCGCGGGCGTAGTCCGCCGTCTGGAGCAGACCGGGAACCAGGGCAGCGGCGTACTCGTAGAGAGTCGTTGCCAGACGTTCCAGCTCGGCCGTTTCGGCGAAATACTCCTCGTACTTGTTCCGGGACTTGAACGCCCGGGCCAGGCGAGTGAAGTAGTCCCCGGTACCGAACGCCCGGTCGATCAGTTCCGCGATCTCCGGCCGCAGCCTCCGCGTCCCGCACTCCATCTGCCCGACGTACGCTCCGCTCGTGAAGATCCGCTCGCCCAGACCCTCCTGGGTCAGCCCGGCCGCTTCACGGTGGCGCCGCAGCTCGTCGCGCGCGAACTCCTCCGGTGTCTGCGCCCCGGCCTGGTCCTTCGGCTTGCCCATGGACCGAGCGTAGCTTCCGGCACCTGAACCGGTAGGTGAAACGCATTGATACGACTACAGAACGCCACAGCGCCCGCCATCCCTGGTCGGGGACATGGCGGGCGCTGTGTCGGGATTCCGCACGTCGTTGTACGGGCCGTATGAGGGGTCCCGCCCTTCCCCGGGCGGGGGTGCTGCCGGGTGTTACACCGTCAGCGAGCGGTCCGTCGGCTTGACCGGGTACGGGAGGGTGCTGGATCCGGTCAGGAAACGGTCCACGCCGCGGGCGGCCGAGCGGCCCTCCGCGATGGCCCAGACGATGAGCGACTGGCCGCGGCCCGCGTCGCCGGCGACGAAGACGCCGTCGACGTTGGTCGCGTAGGAGGCGTCGCGCTCGATGTTGCCGCGGGCGTCCATCGCCAGGCCGAACTGCTCGACCAGACCGTTGGCCTGGTCGGTGCCCGTGAAGCCCATCGCCAGGGTGACCAGCTGCGCGGGGAGGACGCGCTCGGTGCCGGGCTTCTGGACGAGCTTGCCGTCGACGAACTCGACCTCGACCAGGTGCAGGGCCTTGACGTTGCCGTCCTCGTCGCCCTCGAAGTGGGTGGTGGAGACGGAGTAGACCCGCTCGCCGCCCTCCTCGTGGGCCGAGGTGACCTTGTAGAGCATCGGGAACGTCGGCCAGGGCTGGTTGGCGTTGCGGTCCTCGCCGGGCTTCGGCATGATCTCCAGCTGCGTGACCGAGGCCGCGCCCTGGCGGTGGGCGGTGCCCACGCAGTCCGCGCCGGTGTCGCCACCGCCGATGACGACCACGTGCTTGCCCTCGGCCGTGATGGGGGGCGCCATGAAGTCGCCCTCCTGGACCTTGTTGGCGAGCGGCAGGTACTCCATCGCGAAGTGGATGCCGTTCAGCTCGCGGCCCGGGACCGGCAGGTCGCGGGAGACCGTGGCGCCCGCAGCGATGACGACCGCGTCGAACCGCTTGCGCAGGTCGGTGGCGGTGATGTCGCGGCCGACCTCGATGCCGGTACGGAACTTGGTGCCCTCCGCGCGCATCTGCTCGATGCGGCGGTTGATGTGCACCTTCTCCATCTTGAACTCGGGGATGCCGTAGCGCAGCAGGCCGCCTACGCGGTCGGCGCGCTCGTACACCACGACGGTGTGCCCGGCCCGGGTCAGCTGCTGGGCCGCGGCGAGGCCCGCCGGGCCCGAGCCGATGACGGCGGCCGTCTTGCCGGACAGGCGCTCGGGCGCCTGCGGGGTGACGTCGCCGTTGTCCCAGGCCTTGTCGATGATCGAGACTTCGACGTTCTTGATGGTGACGGCCGGCTGGTTGATGCCGAGCACGCACGCCGACTCACAGGGAGCCGGGCACAGCCGCCCGGTGAACTCCGGGAAGTTGTTCGTGGCGTGCAGCCGCTCGGACGCCGCCGACCAGTCCTCGCGGTACGCGAAGTCGTTCCACTCGGGGATCAGGTTCCCCAGCGGGCAGCCGTTGTGGCAGAACGGGATGCCGCAGTCCATGCAGCGGCCGGCCTGCTTGCTGATGATCGGGAGCAGCGAGCCCGGGACGTAGACCTCGTTCCAGTCCTTCAGCCGTTCGGCCACGGGACGGGAGCAGGCGGTCTCGCGCGGGGTGGTGAGGAAGCCCTTCGGGTCAGCCATGGGTCGCCGCCTCCATCATCTTCTCGGTGGTCTCGGACTCCGAGAGTCCGGCCAGCTCAGCGGCGTCCTTGGCGGCGAGCACTGCCTTGTACGTGGTCGGGATGATCTTGCTGAAGCGGGCCGCGGCGGCGTCCCAGTCAGCCAGGAGCTTCGCGGCCACGGTCGAGCCGGTCTCCTCCTCGTGGCGGCGCACCACATCGTGCAGCCACTGCTTGTCGGTGTCGGACAGGGCCTCGACCGCACCCGTGTTGCCGACGTTGACGTTGGCCGGGTCGAGGTCGATGACGTACGCGACGCCGCCCGACATGCCGGCCGCGAAGTTGCGGCCCGTCTCGCCGAGGACGACCGCCGTACCGCCGGTCATGTACTCGCAGCCGTGGTCGCCCACGCCCTCCGAGACGACCAGGGCGCCGGAGTTGCGGACGCAGAAGCGCTCGCCGGTGCGGCCGCGCAGGAACATCTCGCCGCCGGTGGCCCCGTAGCCGATGGTGTTGCCGGCGATGGTGGAGTACTCGGCGAGGTGGTCGGCGGCGCGGTCCGGGCGGACCACGATCCGGCCGCCCGACAGGCCCTTGCCGACGTAGTCGTTGGCGTCGCCCTCCAGGCGCAGGGTGATGCCCTTCGGCACGAAGGCGCCGAACGACTGGCCTGCGCTGCCCGTGAAGGTCAGGTCGATGGTGTTGTCGGGCAGGCCCGCACCGCCGAACTTCTTGGTGACGTGGTGACCGAGCATCGTGCCGACGGTGCGGTTGATGTTGCGGATCGCGACCTGGGCGCGGACCGGCAGGGCGGCCTCGGCGGAGTCGGCGTTCAGCGCGTCGGCCGCGAGCTCGATGAGCTCGTTGTCGAGGGCCTTCTCCAGACCGTGGTCCTGCTCGATCAGGGCGTGGCGGACCGCGCCCTCGGGCAGCTCGGGCACGTAGAAGAGCGGCTCCAGGTCGAGACCCTGCGCCTTCCAGTGCGTCACGGCCTTCGTGGTGTCGAGCAGCTCGGCGTGGCCGACGGCCTCCTCGATCGAGCGGAAGCCCAGCTCGGCGAGGAGCTCGCGCACCTCCTCCGCGATGAACTCGAAGAAGTTGACCACGAACTCGGGCTTGCCCGAGAAGCGGTCACGCAGGACCGGGTTCTGCGTGGCGATGCCGACCGGGCAGGTGTCCAGGTGGCAGACGCGCATCATGACGCAGCCGGACACGACGAGCGGCGCGGTCGCGAAACCGAACTCCTCGGCGCCGAGCAGCGCGGCGATGACCACGTCGCGGCCGGTCTTGAGCTGGCCGTCCGTCTGGACGACGATGCGGTCGCGCAGCCCGTTGAGCAGCAGGGTCTGCTGGGTCTCGGCGAGGCCGAGCTCCCAGGGGCCGCCCGCGTGCTTCAGCGAGGTGAGCGGGGAGGCGCCGGTACCGCCGTCGTGACCGGAGACGAGGACGACGTCCGCGTGCGCCTTGGAGACACCGGCGGCGACCGTGCCCACGCCGACCTCGGACACGAGCTTCACGTGGATGCGCGCGGCCGGGTTGGCGTTCTTGAGGTCGTGGATCAGCTGGGCCAGGTCCTCGATGGAGTAGATGTCGTGGTGCGGCGGCGGGGAGATCAGGCCGACACCCGGGGTGGAGTGCCGGGTCTTGGCGACCCACGGGTAGACCTTGTGGCCGGGCAGCTGGCCGCCCTCGCCGGGCTTGGCGCCCTGGGCCATCTTGATCTGGATGTCGTCCGCGTTGACCAGGTACTCGCTGGTGACACCGAAGCGGCCGGAGGCGACCTGCTTGATGGAGGAGCGGCGCGCCGGGTCGTACAGGCGCTCCGGGTCCTCGCCGCCCTCACCGGTGTTGGACTTGGCGCCCAGCTGGTTCATGGCGATGGCGAGGGTCTCGTGCGCCTCCTTGGAGATGGAGCCGTACGACATGGCGCCGGTGGAGAAGCGCTTGACGATGTCGGCGACCGACTCGACCTCGTCGATGGAGACCGCCGGGCGGTCGCTCTTGAAGCCGAACAGGCCGCGGAGCGTCATGAGGCGCTCGGACTGCTCGTTCACGCGGTCCGTGTACTGCCGGAAGATGTCGTACCGGCGGTTGCGGGTGGCGTGCTGGAGGCGGAAGACCGTCTCCGGGTCGAACAGGTGCGGCTCGCCCTCGCGGCGCCACTGGTACTCGCCGCCGATCTCCAGCGCGCGGTGCGTGGCGGCGATTCCGGAGACCGGGTACGCCTTGGCGTGGCGCGCGGCCACCTCCTTGGCGATGACGTCCAGGCCGGCGCCGCCGATCTTGGTGGCGGTGCCGCTGAAGTAGGCCCCGACGAACTCCTCGTTCAGGCCGACGGCCTCGAAGACCTGGGCGCCGCGGTAGGAGGCGACGGTGGAGATGCCCATCTTGGACATGACCTTCAGGACGCCCTTGCCGAGCGCGTAGATCAGGTTCTTGATGGCCTGCTCCGGCTCCAGGCCGGACAGGAAGGTACCGGCGCGCAGCAGGTCCTCGACGGACTCCATGGCGAGGTACGGGTTGACCGCGGCGGCGCCGTAGCCGATGAGCAGCGCGACGTGGTGGACCTCGCGGACGTCGCCGGCCTCGACGAGCAGCCCCACCTGGGTGCGCTGCTTGGTCGCGATGAGGTGGTGGTGCACGGCGGAGGTGAGCAGCAGCGAGGGGATCGGTGCGTGCTCGGCGTCCGAGTGGCGGTCCGAGAGGACGATGAGGCGGGCGCCGGCCGCGATGGCGGCGTCGGCCTCGGTACGGATCTCCGCGATCCGGGCGGCCAGCGCCTCGGCGCCGCCCGAGACCCGGTAGAGGCCCGAGAGGGTGGCGGCCTTCATGCCCGGCATGTCGCCGTCGGCGTTGATGTGGATGAGCTTGGCCAGCTCGTCGTTGTCGATCACCGGGAACGGCAGCGTGACGCTGCGGCAGGACGCGGCGGTCGGCTCCAGCAGGTTGGACTCCGGGCCGATGGAGGACAGCAGCGAGGTGACGAGCTCCTCGCGGATGGCGTCCAGCGGCGGGTTGGTGACCTGCGCGAAGAGCTGGGTGAAGTAGTCGAAGAGCAGCCGGGGGCGCTCGGACAGGGCCGCGATCGGGGAGTCCGTGCCCATGGAGCCGAGCGGCTCGCCGCCGGTACGGGCCATCGGCGCGAGGATGACGCGGAGCTCTTCCTCGGTGTAGCCGAAGGTCTGCTGGCGGCGGGTGACCGAGGCGTGGGTGTGGACGATGTGCTCGCGCTCGGGCAGGTCCGACAGCTCGATCTCGCCGGTCTCCAGCCAGTCCGCGTACGGCGCGGCGGCGGCCAGCTCGTTCTTGATCTCGTCGTCCTCGATGATCCGCTTCTGGGCGGTGTCGACGAGGAACATCTTGCCGGGCTGCAGGCGGCCCTTGCGGACGACCTTGGCCGGGTCGATGTCGAGCACGCCGACCTCGGAGCCGAGGACGACGAGGCCGTCGTCGGTGACCCAGTAGCGGCCGGGGCGCAGACCGTTGCGGTCGAGGACCGCGCCGACCTGGGTGCCGTCGGTGAAGGTGACGCAGGCCGGGCCGTCCCAGGGCTCCATCATCGTGGAGTGGTACTTGTAGAACGCGCGGCGGGCCGGGTCCATGGAGGTGTGGTTCTCCCACGCCTCCGGGATCATCATCAGCACGCTGTGCGGCAGCGACCGGCCGCCGAGGTGGAGCAGCTCCAGGACCTCGTCGAAGGAGGCCGAGTCGGAGGCGTCGGGGGTGCAGATCGGGAAGATCCGGTCCAGGACGCCCTCGCCGAAGACGTCGGACGCCAGCTGGGACTCGCGGGCCTTCATCCAGTTGCGGTTGCCCTTGACCGTGTTGATCTCACCGTTGTGCGCGACGAAGCGGTACGGGTGGGCGAGCGGCCAGGAGGGGAAGGTGTTCGTCGAGAACCGGGAGTGGACCAGGGCGAGCGTCGAGGCGAATCGGCGGTCGGAGAGGTCCGGGAAGAAGGGCTCCAGCTGGCCGGTGGTCAGCATGCCCTTGTAGACGATCGTGCGGGCGGACAGCGACGGGAAGTAGACCCCGGCCTCGCGCTCGGCGCGCTTGCGCAGCACGAAGGCCTTGCGGTCCAGCTCGATGCCGGTCGTCCCGTTGGACACGAACAGCTGGGAGAAGGCGGGCATGGTCGCGCGGGCGCCGTTGCCGAGCAGGTCGGGCGTAACCGGAACCTCGCGCCAGCCGAGGACCGTCAGGTTCTCCTCGGCGGCGATGGCCTCGATCTGCTCCACGGCGACGGCCTGTGCGGTGCCGTCGGCGGGGAGGAAGGCGATGCCGACGGCGTAGGCGCCGGCCTCGGGAAGGTCGAATCCGGCGGCCTCGCGCAGGAACGCGTCCGGCACCTGGCAGAGGATTCCCGCGCCGTCGCCCGAGTCCGGCTCGGAGCCGGTGGCGCCGCGGTGCTCGAGGTTCCGCAATACGGTCAGTGCCTGCTCAACGAGGGTGTGGGTGGCCTCGCCGGTGAGGTTCGCCACGAATCCGACGCCACAGGCGTCCTTCTCGTTGCGCGGGTCGTACATGCCCTGCTGGGCGGGGCGACCGTCCATGGGCGACCAGGCGGTGGTGCTGGGGCCGGTCGCGGAGTGCGTGGATGCGGAACGCATCGGCTCTCCCGTCGTCGTCGTGGCATATGTGCATAGCCGAGGGACGACGTTGGCCCTCTGCGAAATTTCGTGCAGATTACATGATGACGACAATCCCGCGAAGCGGATATGCCGTTCCAGCATGCGGACACTGCACGGGGCAGAAAGAGGGGACCTTCGCAGTGTTCTCAAGGCGGTTCATGACGCGATGACCGGCCGAAGGTCCCGGCAAGGGGCGGGCATCATTGCCCGCAGCCCTGTTCTGATACCCGGCGGACAAGCGAGCGAAACCGCCGAGTAACGGACTACTTATGTTGCGCAGTGCATAGTGTCTCACTCCCTGCCCGGTCAGCCTACGGCTCCGCCGATCCAGGTTCCCAGGATGTACGTCACACCGGCGGCCGCGCCACCCAGAGCCAGCTGGCGCAGCCCGCTGTACCACCAGGACCGGGCGGTGACCCGGGACACCACCGCGCCGCAGGCGAAGAGCCCCGCCAGCGCCAGCACCACCGCGGGCCACAGCGACGCGGCTCCGAGCAGGTAGGGCAGCACGGGCAGCAGTGCACCCAGCGCGAAGGAGCCGAAGGACGATACGGCGGCGACCAGCGGCGAGGGCAGGTCGTCGGGGTCGATGCCGAGCTCCTCGCGGGCGTGGATCTCCAGCGCCTGCTCGGGGTCGCGGGACAGCTGCATGGCCACCTCGCGGGCGAGCGGGGGCTCGACGCCGCGCGAGACGTAGAGCTCGGCCAGCTCCTCCATCTCGTCCAC
The DNA here is from genome assembly GCF_040651925.1 of Streptomyces sp. NPDC048349. Classification (NCBI taxonomy): domain Bacteria; kingdom Bacillati; phylum Actinomycetota; class Actinomycetes; order Kitasatosporales; family Streptomycetaceae; genus Streptomyces; species Streptomyces sp. NPDC048349. The sequence continues at coordinate 16,132 of NZ_JBEZLA010000089.1, forward strand.
GGGGTGCTTGCGCAACTGCTGGCGCTCCACGTCCAGTTCGGCGAGGACCAGCTCGCGCTGCGAGGCCACGGAGGTGTACTCGCCCGCCGCCATGGAGAAGGCACCGGCCGCGAGACCCGCCAGTCCGGTGATCACGATGGTGTGCGGGGCGACGGCGCCGCCGGCCACGCCGGTCATCAGGGCGAGGTTGGAGACGAGCCCGTCCATCGCACCGAAGACGGCCGGCCGCAGCCATCCACCGTTGACATCGCGGTGGGTGTGGTTGTCGCGGTGCGCGGTGTGCAGCGGTGCTTCGATGTCGATGATGGACATGCGGCGTATCTCCCCTTTTGTGCGAACGGGCGCCCTGCGGCCTTCCGCCCCCCGGAACACCTCGAAACTACGCACGAATTCAGCTCCCCGCCAGCAAGGAAGGCCGTACTTACCTGCGGTTTTACGGGTCGGCGACCGGGTGACGAGGGTGCGCGCGGGGTGTTTCGCGACGAGCGACAAACCTCATGCCATGGCACAAATCCCCCAAGGGCTCAATATGAGTCCCATCAAGTGGAGAGGCGCGCCATGGAGCTGATTGCATGCAATCCGCAGGTCCTCCTCGAACGGGCCAGGGGCGCTCTTCTGGGCCTCGCGGTGGGTGACGCGCTGGGCGCCCCCGCGGAGAACATGAAGCCGTCGGAGATCCGGGCGAAGTGGGGCCGGATCGAGGGGTTCGTCTCGGAGGACCCGGCGGGCACGGACGACACCGAGTACGCGATCTTCTCCGGGCTGCTGCTGGCCCGGCACGGCTCCGCGCTCACCGTCTCCCACGTGGAGCGGGCCTGGCACCACTGGATCGCGGACCTGGACGAGGGCCCCTTCCGGGGCGCGGGCTTCTCCGAGCGCGGCACCCTCGAAAACCTCCGGCGGGGGCTGGCGGCTCCGATCTCGGCCCAGCACCGGCACGCGTGGTCGGACGGCCTGGCCATGCGGGCGGCGCCCTTCGGGGTCTTCGCGGCGGGCCGCCCGGCGGAGGCCGCGCGGCTGGTCGCGATCGACGGCTGCGTGAGCCACGACGGCGAGGGGATCTACGGCGGCCAGGCGGTCGCGGCGGGCGTGGCCGCGGCCATGGCGGGCGACGGCCCGGCGTCGGTGGTCGCCGCCGCGCTGTCGGTGATCCCGGCCGACTCCTGGACGGCCCGGTCCCTGCGCCGGGCCGTCACCGCCGCGCCGCGCGGCGAACGGGCCGTGCGCTCGGCCGTGGTCATCGGCGGTTACCCGTGGACGGACCTCGCCCCGGAGGCGGTGGGGCTGGCCTTCGGCGCGTTCGCCGCCTGCGGGGGCGACTTCCCCTCCTCGGTCCTCACGGCCGTGAACATGGGCCGCGACGCGGACACCACGGCGGCGGTGGCCGGCGCCCTGTCCGGGGCCCTGTCCGGCGCCGCGGCGGTCCCAGCCGCCTGGTCCTCGGCCATCGGCCCGGTCCGCGGCAGCTGCCTGCCCTCGATGCGGGGCTACCACGTCCTGGACATCGCGGACCTCCTCACCCCGGAATACGAGGCCCCCAGATGACCCCGTCCCCCTACACCCAAAACCCCGCCGACTCCCCCCACGACCCCCCTCTCCCCTCCACCCCGGCAAACCCGGCCGACACGGCGAACCCGGCGGGCCCGGCGGGTACGGCGGGTACGGCGCTCGAGGCCGGAACGGCACTCCCTGCCGGAACGGCCATCCCGGCCGGCACGGCGAGACCCCCGAGCCCGGTCGCGAGCCCGCCCGGTACGGCACGACCCCGGGGCCCGGTCGCGAGCCCGGCCGGCGAGGCGGGGCCGTTGGGCGCGACCGCGGGGCCGGGCGGCGGCGCGGGCCCCGTCGGCGGGGCGGAGCCGGGTGGGGTGGCGGGGGCCGGGGCGGCGAAGGCGGCCCGGCGGATCGAAGGGCTGCTCATCGGGCTCGCCGCAGGCGACGCGGCCGGGTGGCCCGCCGCCCGCCACCGCGCCAGCCGGATGCCCGAGTGGACCCGCCGCCTCACCCGCGAGCTCGACACCTTCGCCGAGCACAACGCCACCACCACCCTCCCCGTCCCCATCGCCCTGAACCAGCCCCCCGAGCCCCTGCGCCTCGGCCCCTCCGACGACGCCGAGTGGGCCGCCTTCGTCGCCGAGTCCGTCCTCACCGCCTCCGGGGTCCTGCTCAGCGACCTCTCCCGGTCCCGCCGGATGCGCGCCGCCATCGACCTCGCCTGGAACGCCCTCGCCTCCGAGGTCGCCGCCGCGGCGGAACGCGCCCCCGAGGTCGAGTCCGCCGTCCTGCCCCTGCGCGCCCGGATCTCCGTCCGCGCCGGCCTCGGCAACCTCGCCGCCGGCCTGCGCCCGCCCGCCACCGGCCACGACAATCCGCACTTCTTCGACGACGCCGCCTGCGTCCGCGCCTGCGTCCTCGCCGTCGTCCACCCCGGCGACCCGGACGCGGCGGCGGACCTCGCCGAGTTCGACGCCCGCTACACCCAGGACGGCGACGGCGTCCACGGCGCCCGCGCCATGGCCGCCGCGCTCGCGGCCGCCCTGGCCGGCGCCGACGTCGACTCCGCCGTCGAGGCGGCCCTCGCGCAGCTCCCCGAGGCCACCGAGATCGGCCGCAACGCCCGGCACGCCGTCAAGCTGGCCCGTACCCACACGGGCGGCGGCGGCGCCTTCGCCATCGTGCCCGTCCTCGAGCACGAGATCGTGGACCACGTCTACAGCTACGGGATCGCCGCCGCCGAGACCGTCCCCGTCGCCCTCGCCCTCGCGACCGCCGCCCGCGGCACGGTGGCCGAGGCCGTCCCGGCCGCCGCCTGCCTGTCCCGCGTCGCGGACTCCGCCCCCGCCCTGGCCGGCGCCCTCACCGGCGCCCTCGGCGGCGGCGACTCGATCCCCGCCGCCTGGCGCGAGGCCTGCCGCACCCTCTCCGGCTGCGCCCTCCCCCGCCTCGCCGGCACCGATCTCGTGGAACTCGCCGCGCTCCTCGCTCGCACGGAACTCACCTCGCACAAGGGATGATCCAGACATGACGCTCACGTTGGAGGACCGGGCCGCAGGCGCTCTCGTCGGGGCCGCCGTCGGCGACGCGCTCGGCGGGCCGGTGGAGGGCTGGAGCCCCGACCAGATCGCGGAACGGCACGGCGGCCGGGTGCACGGCATCGTCGGCCCCTGGTACGAGGACTGGCGCACCGCCCGACCGATCGCCCCGTACCACAAGGGGGACGGGCACGTCACCGACGACACCCTCATGACGCACGCCCTGGTCCGCGTCTACGAAGCGGTCCGGGACCACATCGACGCCTACGCGGTCGCCGAGCACCTGGTGCCGGACCTGATGACCACCCCCCGCTGGATCCCCGAACTGGAGGCGGAGGCCCTGCCCCTGCAGCGGATCTTCCTGGCCGAGAAGTGGATCGTCACCCGCCTCCACTACGCACACGCCGATCCCCGCGAGGCCGGCCACGGCAACATCGTCAACTGCGGTGCGGCGATGTACATGGCCCCGGTGGGCCTCGTCAACGCCGGCAACCCGGCGGCCGCCTACGCCGAGGCCCTGGACGTCGCCGGGGCACACCAGTCCTCGTACGGGCGGGAGGCGGCGGGGGTGTTCGCGGCGGCGGTGGCGGCCGCGTGCCTGCCGGGGGCGACGGCCGCCTCGGTGGTGGACACCGCCCTCGGCCTGGCCAAGGACGGCACGCGCGCCGCCATCGCCGCCGTCGCGGAAGCCGCCCGCCACCACCGGGAGTTCGAGTCGGCCCTGGCCCCGCTCCGGGCGGCGGTCGCCCCGTACGACACGGTCGGCCCCGACTACCGCGCCCCTTCCCTCGGCGCGCGGCGCCCCTCCCGCATCCACTCCATCGAGGAACTCCCGATCGCGCTCGGGATGCTGTTGATCGCGGACGGCGCGTACGAGAGCGCCGTGCTCGGCGCGGTCAACTACGGCCGGGACTGCGACTCCATCGCCACCATGGCGGGGGCCGTCGCCGGGGCCCTGGGCGGAGAGGCCGTGATCCCGGACGCCTGGGCCAAACAGGTCGCCGAGGCCAGCCGCCTGGACCTGCACGCCCCCGCCGCGGCGCTGGCCGCCGTGGCCCGCGAGGTCTTCGCCCGGGACCGGGAACGCCGCCGCGCCCACGAGTCGGCCTTCGCCGCGCTCGCGGCCCCCCGATGACCTGGCCGGCTCCCGGCGAGCCGGTACGGCTCACCTGGGCGCAGCCCGAGGACCTGGTCGGCCACGAGCTCCGCCAGGCGGCCGAGGACGGCCGGGACCCCGCGCCCGCCCTGCGGGCCTGGCTCGCCGCGGGCGGCCACCCGGCGCCGCCCCGGGCCGGCGCCTCCCCGGTCCCGGCCCCGCCGGAACTGCGCGCGCTGGCCGTGCGGCTGCTGGACGAGCTGGCGCGCCTCCCCTCCCCGACGGCCGCCGACGAGCCGCAGTCCTGGAACGCCATCCGCGCCACCTGGCCCCCGGCCGGACCCGGGCCCACCCCCCGGCCGGAGCCCGGCCCCGCACTGCGCCGCAGGCTGGAGGCCGCCTGGGTGGGACGGGCCGCGGGGTGTCTGCTCGGCAAGCCCGTGGAGAAACTGCCGCTCGACGGGATCCGGGCCCTGGCCCGGGCGGCCGGGAACTGGCCGCTGGACGACTGGTTCAGCGCACGCGGCGTACCGCCGGAGCTGCTCGCCGCACACCCCTGGAACCGCCGCTCCGCCCCCACCTCCCTCGCCGAAACCATCGACGGCATGCCCGAGGACGACGACCTCAACTACCCCCTCCTCGGCCTGCTGCTGCTCCAGCGGCACGGCAAGGGCTTCACCACCGCCGACGTGGCCCGGCTGTGGCTCGACGAGCTGCCCGCCGGGCGGACCTTCACCGCCGAGCGGGCGGCCTACCGCAACCTCCTCCTCGGGCTGGAGCCGCCCGCCACCGCCACCCACCACAACCCGTTCCGCGAATGGATCGGCGCCCTCATCCGCGCCGACGTCCACGGCTGGACCAACCCCGGCGACCCGGCCGCCGCCGCGGCCCAGGCCTACCGCGACGCCGTCCTGACCCACACCGGCAACGGCGTCTACGCCGCCCTGTTCATCGCCGCCGCCACCGCGGCCGCCGCCACCGGCCGGGCCGACGTGCACACCGCCCTGCGGGCCGGGCTGGCCGTCGTACCGCCCCGCTCCCGCCTCGCCGAGGCCGTCCGCACCGGGATCAGGACCGCCCGCGAGGAGGCCGGCTTCGACCGCGTCGCCGACCGCCTGCACGCCCGCTACGGGCACTACCACTGGGTGCACGCCGTCCCCAACACCGCACTGATCGCCGCCGCCCTCACCCACGCCGACGGCGACTTCACCCACTCCATCTGCCGTGCGGTGTCCGGCGGTTGGGACACCGACTCCAACGGCGCCACCGCAGGCGCCCTGTGCGCGTTGATCACCGGGGAGGTACCGCACCGCTGGGCCGCCCCCCTCAAGAACCGCCTCTCCACCACCGTCCCCGGCTTCGACGGCATCGGCTTCGACACCCTCGCCCACCTCACCCACCGGTTCACCACACAGGAGGCAGCACGCTCATGACGGCCATCGCCGTGCTCGGCAGTACGAACATGGACCTCGTCGCCTACGTCCCCAAGGCCCCCCGCCTCGGCGAGACCGTCACCGGCCGCGCCTTTCGCACCGTCCCCGGCGGCAAGGGCGCCAACCAGGCCGTCGCCGCCGCCCGCTGCGGCGCGCAGGTGGTGATGATCGGCGCGGTCGGGGCCGACGAGTTCGGCGTACGGCTGCGCTCCGCGCTCACCGCCGACGGCATCGACACCGCGGCCCTGCGCACCGTCGAGGGCGCCAGCGGCACCGCCCACATCACGGTGGACGACGAGGGCGGCAACAGCATCATCGTCATCCCCGGCGCCAACGCCCGCGTCACCGGTCTGGAGGCGGGCGACGAGACCCGGATCGCCGCCGCCGACGCCCTGCTCCTGCAGCTGGAACTCCCCCTGGAGGCCGTCCTGGCCGGCGCGGCCGCCGCCCGCTCGCACGGTGTCCGTACGGTGCTCACCCCGGCCCCCGCCCAGCCGCTGCCCGCCGAACTCCTCGCGGCCACCGACCTGTTGGTGCCCAACGAGCACGAGGCCGCCGCCCTCACCGGGCTCACCGACCCCGACCGGTGCGCGGCGGCCCTGCTGGACGCCGTCCCCGAGGTGGTGATCACGCTCGGCGCGGCCGGGGTCCTGTACGCCGCCCGCGGCCGGGAACCCCTCACCGTGCCCGCGCCCCGGGTCCGGGCCGTGGACACCACCGCCGCCGGGGACACCTTCGTCGGCGCCCTCGCCGTGGCCCTGGGCGAGGGCCGTCCGATGCCCGAGGCACTGCGCTGGGCCTCGGCGGCGGCCGCACTCTCCGTCCAGCGGCCCGGCGCCCAGGACTCGATGCCGACCCGCGCCGAAACCGACGCCGCCGCCCTGGCCGGGCCGGGGGCGAGAACCGGGCAGGCCCCCGGCTCACTGGCCGACCTGTGGGTGCGCACCAGCGCGGAGATGGCCCCGCCGGTCCGCGCCGAGTTCCGGG
>NZ_JBEZLA010000090.1:0-20955 GCF_040651925.1 Streptomyces sp. NPDC048349
CCCGTACTGGACGTACTTGGGCTTTCGGCCGGTGCGGCGAGAGTGCGTGCCGGGCACCGCGACGCCGCGGACCTCCGTCAGACACCCCCTAGACGCGGTTCCCGCCGAACGGGCCGCCGAACGGGCCCGCGAAGCCCCAGTGCGTGATCAGCGCTTCGCGGTAGACCGGGTCGCCGAGGTGGTGTTCACGGTGGAACTCGGGGGCGGCCTTGATCTGTTCCTTGGTCCCCTCCACGTACAGGGTCCGGCTCTCGGGGTCGACGCGGGTCACCGCGCCCGCCGGTACCAGGACCTCCCTGCCGAAGATCCATACGCCGGTGTCGACCACCAGATAGGCGTCGCCGGCCTCGTCGTTGTGCTGGTCGACCTTTCCGATGCGGCCGTCCGTCGCCTCGACGGTGTAGCCCGCCAGGTCGGTGCCGGCCAGGTGGCCGGAGGTCGAGCGGAAACTCCACACGTGCTCTGTCACGCGAAACAGCTCCTCCGGTTCTGCGGGCGGCGGGTCGCTCCCGCGCATCACCTCCCCTGCCCGGTGGGCGAAGGCGTAACCACCCCCGCCGGTGCCGCGGACGGCGCATACTCGGACCATGGCTGACACCACCACAGTCGAGGTCGACACGGATGTCCACGACCGCCTCGCCGCGCTCGCCGCGGCCCGTGGACTGAGCCTGCGCGCCTATCTGGCCGCACTCGCGGCCGCCCAGGAGAACGAGGCCGCCCTCGCCCGAGCCGCCCGCGCCTTCGAGGAGGCGGTGGCGCGGCCCGGCTTCCGCGAGGGCTTCGCCCGCGACTTCGCCGTCTGAGGCCGGCTCGGTCCCCCGGCGCGGAGCCGGGCCGCGGCACCGTCCGCGGGGCCGCTCACGCCGAACGCGCCAGCTCGTCCGGGCCGACGCCGTGGGCGAAGGGGCGGCCTTGTGCGTAGCGTTCCACCTCGTCGACCGCCCAGTGGGCCATGCGGGTCAGCTCGTTGCCCAGGGAGCCCGCGATGTGCGGGGTGAGGAGCACGTTGGGCAGGGTGAAAAGGGGTGAGCCCGGCGGGGGTTCTTCGGGGTCGGTGACGTCGATGACGGCGTGGATGCGGCCGGTCCGCAGTTCGGCGACGAGGGCGTCGGTGTCGACGAGGGAGCCGCGGGCGGTGTTGACGAGGGTGGCCCCGTCGGCGAGGCGGGCGAGGAGCCGCGCGTCGAACATGTGCCGGGTCTCGGGGAGTTGCGGTGCGTGGATGGAGACCACGTCGCTGCGCGAGACGAGCTCGTCCAGCGGGAGCGGGGACACGCCGAGGGCCGCGGCCTGCGCGGGGCCCACGTACGGGTCGTACAGCAGTACGTCGAGGTCGAAGGGGCGCAGCAGCTCCATCACGCGGCGGCCGGTGCGCGAGGCGCCGACGATGCCCACCGTGCGCCGGTAGTTTCCATGACCGGCGAAGTAGGACAGGAGTTCGTACGCCGACTGCTCGCGGCGGTAGCGGCGGGCGCTCTCCAGGACCCGCTTGTTCGCGAACAGGATGGCGGCGAGCGTGAACTCGGCGACGGGCCGGGCGTTGGCCTCCGCCGCGGAGGAGACGGTGATCCCCCGCTCCCACACGGCCGGGGTGATGTGGTGTTTGACGGACCCGGCGGCGTGGACGACGGCCCGGAGCGCGGGCAGCCGGCGCAGGGCGTCCTCGTCGAGCAGCGGGGAGCCCCAGTGGGTGAACAGGACCTCGGTGCGGGCGAGCAGCTCGGGGTCGGCGGCCCGGTAGTCGGTGACGACCAGCGCGGTGTCGGTGTCCGCGACGCGGGGCAGCCGCTCGAGCGCGGCGGATTCGAGGAGGGTGCGGTGGATGGCGGTACCCATGGCCAGCACGGTGCGCGGGGGTCCGGCCGCGGCCGGGTGCCCGGGGTGGTGGACGGGTGCGGTGGTGGTCACGTCACTTCACCGCGCCCGCGGTCAGGCCCGAGCGCCAGAAGCGCTGGAGGCAGAGGAAGGCCACGGCGAGGGGCAGGACGGAGACCAGGGAGCCGGTGATGAGCAGGGCGTACTGCTCGGGGTACTGGGACAGGGTGGCGTTCCAGTTGAACAGGCCGAGTCCCACCGGGTAGAGCTCGTGGTCGTTGAGCATGACCAGCGGGAGGAAGAAGTTGTTCCAGCTACCGGTGAAGGAGAAGAGGAAGACGGTGACGAAGGCGGGCGTGAGCATCGGCAGGGCGACGGAGCCGAAGATGCGCAGTTCGCCGGCGCCGTCCATGCGGGCCGCCTCCAGGGTCTCGCGGGGGACGTAGCCCTCGGAGAAGGTCCGGGAGAGGTAGACGCCGAAAGGGCTGACCAGGCCGGGGATCAGGATCGCCCAGTAGCTGTTGACGATGCCGACGCGGGAGGCGAGCAGGTACATGGGCAGGGAGATGACGGTGGCGGGGACCAGCAGGCCGAGGAGGATGAAGCCGTACAGCTTCTCCTTGCCGCGGAAGTCGTATTTGTCGAAGGCGTAGCCGGCGCCGAGGCTCAGCAGGGTCGAGGCGAGGGAGCCGAGGACCGAGTAGACGAAGCTGTTGAGCAGCCAGCGTCCGAAGATGCCGTCGTTGTACGTGAAGAGGTCGCCGAGGTTGGCGAAGAGATGGAAGTCGCCGAGGCTGAAGCCGGGCTTTGCGAAGAGGTCCGCGTTGCTCTTGGTCGCGGCGAACAGCAGCCAGGTGAGCGGCATCAGGGTGTAGCACGCGATCAGGGCCAGCAGGCCGTTGACGGCAGCCTTGGAGGCGAGGATCCGGCCGCCGGTGCGCGGGCGGCGGTCCGGGTGCGGGGGGCGGCGCGGGGTGCCGCGCGGCGCTGGGTGCGTGGTCTTGTCCACGGTGAGGGTGCTCATGCTTCCTTCCACCGGTTGCCGAGCCTGGTGACGACGAAGGACAGCAGGGCGCCGAGCAGGGCCAGGATGAGCGAGGCCGCGGCGGCGATGCCGTAGTCGTGCTTGGAGAAGGCTGCCTGGTAGATGAACATCGTCGGGGACCACTCGGGCGACAGGGCGGTGGCGTCGTAGCGGAAGGTCTCCGGCTCGGTGAACAGCTGGATGGCGCCGATGCAGGTGAAGAGAGTGGTCAGGACCACCGAGGAGCGGATCATGGGGAGTTTGACCGACAGGGCGGTGCGCAGGGCGCCGGAGCCGTCGACGGTCGCGGCCTCCAGCGTCTCGCGGGGAATGGCCTGCAGGGCCGCGTAGAAGATCACCATGTTGTAGCCGATCCACTGCCAGGCGGTGGCGTTGGCCATCGAGAAGAGGATCGCGTCGTCGCCGAAGAAGTCGGCCCGGACGCCTGCCCACTGGAGGAACTGGTGGACGGGGCTGAGGCCCGGGGTGTAGAGGAACACCCAGATGATGGCGGCGATCAGACCGGGCACCGCGTGCGGCAGGAACGCGGCGAGCTGGAAGAACCGCCGGGCGCGGGCCAGGGCCGAGTCGATGAGGAGGGCCAGGGCCAGGGCTCCGCCGATCATGACGGGGATGTAGACGGCGCAGTACGCCGCGATGTGCAGGAAGCCCTGCTGCAGGGCGGGGGCGGTCACCGCCCGGACGTAGTTGTCGACTCCGCTGAACAGGGTCTGCGTTCCGCCGAAGCCGAGGCCGGAGGACTGCTCGCGGAAGAGGCTCAGGTAGGCCGCGTACCCGATGGGCACGACCATGACGGCGAGGAAGAGCAGGACGAACGGTCCGACGAGCAGGGCGGCGGCGGTGCGTTGACCGCGTCGGCTGCGGGCTGGGCGACGCGTGCTGCTGGGGGCGAGCGGTGCTGCCACCGGGGCACCTCCGGGGCGGGGGAAGGACGGGCGGACGAGGGAGTGGGGGAAGGCCGGGGCGGGCAGGGGCTCCGGGAGGGGCCCGGGGCCGGCCCGCCCCTCGTCGCCTACCGAGCGAGCTTCAGGCCCCGGTCGTCGATCAGCTTCTCGGCCGCGGCCTGTGCCGTGTCGAAGGCGGCGGCGAAGTCGCCGTCCTGGGTCTTGGCCAGAGCGGCGACGAGCTGGACCGAGGTCGCGTTGTGGACCGGGCTCCAGACCCAGCCGGTGGCGATGTGGGGAACCTGCGCGGAGGCGGTGGCGTAGATGTCCTGGCCCCCGAAGAAGGTGGTGTCGAAGGAGGCCTTCGCCGTCTCGCGGAGCGCCTCGTCGGCGGGCATGGCGCTGGAGGTGCCCGGGCTCAGCCGGGCCTTGACGGCCTCGGGGCTCGTGGTGGCCCACGTGACGAACTCGGCGGCGGCCTGCGCCTTCTTGCTGTCCTTGATGACCGCGAAGGAGGAGCCGCCCACCATGCCGACCTTGCCGTCGCCCCAGCCGGGGAGGGCGACGGAGGCCCATTTGCCCTCCTGCTTGGCCTGTTCGGTCTTCAGGCTGCCGGCGCTCCAGGAGGCGCCGAGGCGGGTGTACACCTTGTTCTCGGAGGTCGCCTTGGTCGATTCGGGGCTCCACGCCTTGTGGTTGAAGACCAGGTCGTTCTTGACCAGGTCGCCCCAGTACGCGGCGACCTTCTTGGTGGCGGCGTCGTTGATGTTCACCTTCCAGGCGTCGCCATGCGTCCCGTACCACCTGGCACCGGCCTGCTGGGCCAGGCCCGCCCAGGTCGCGGCCTCGTCCCCCCAGAAGGAGGTGATGCGCGCCCCGGGGTCGGCCTTCTTGATCGCCTCGGCCGCCGTTCTGAACTCCGCCCAGGTGGAGGGGACTGCGATCTTGCGCTGCTCGAAGAGGTCCTTGCGGTAGTAGAGCAGCTGGGGGGCCACATCGAAGGGCGCCGCCCACTGCTTGCCGCCGAGGGTGACGAGGGCCTGGACCTGCTCGGGCTGCTTCTTGACGGTGGGTCCGAGGAGCTTGGAGGAGTCGGCGAGCAGTCCCTGGGTGACGAGGTCGGGGAGGGCCTGGTACTCGATGTTCATCACGTCCGGGCCGTTGCCCGCCTTCACCGCCGCGGCGAGCTTGTCGTAGCCGCCGGCCAGGCCCGCGGGCACCTCGGCGAACTTGACCTTGACGGTGTCGTGGCTCGCGTTGAAGGCCTCGGCCGTCTGCTTCGTCCCCGGCATCCAGGACCAGTAGGTGATCTCCACGGGCTGGGCGGCGCTGCCGCCGCCCGCGGCCTTGCCCGAACCGTCGCCGCTGCCGTCGCCACAGGCGGTGGCCAGAAGTCCCAGGGCGGCGAGGCAGGCGGTGGCGGCGGCGGCGATGCGGAACGAACCTGAAGTGCGCGACATGGCACAGCTCCTACGGGGCCTCGTACGGAAGGAGTGGGGTGAACGGGCACCATCGTTTGTCCGAAACCGATCACAGTCAAGGGTGAACGCACATAACAATCGTAGAATCAGCGGCTTTACGTGTCGCTTCGATCGAGATGGTCAATACGATCAACCCGGCGGGCAGAGGGCGGCTTCCAGCCAGTAATTGAGCTGCACCTGACAATTCAAGGTCCCTGTGCGACTCTCCGTGACGCACTCCCGCGAGGCCTCCGGGCCCTCGCATACCCCCACAAGGACGTGGCAAGGAGGAGCGACATGAGGCACATCCCCACGCTCACGGGACTCGCCGCACTGGCGATCGCGGCAACCGTCGTCGGAACGTCGGCGGCGATCGCGGCAGGACCCACGGTCGACCAGAAGGTGGACGGGGTCATCGTGGTCGCCGGCAGCACCTGCACCTGGACCAACGCGAGCACCAGCGCCGTCCCGCCGAACGCCCTCACGGTCGACCGCACCACCATCAACGCACCCGGCGGCAACCTCACGTGCAACGGCGGCATCAGCGCCACCCTCAACAACAATCCCGCCTTCACCTTCGACGACGCCGCCGCCGTGGCGAAGACGGACGCCATCGACATCACGGGCCGGCAGAGCTTCATCTCCTGCCGGTACAAGGCGACGAATCTCGTATGGGACCGGAGCGAGACCACCCGCAAGTACGTCAACCGGCCCTTCACGGCCACCAAGACCTCGGGCAGCTTCCTCTGTCCGGGATCGGTCACCACCGCGGCCGGGGACGCCTCCATGCTGTTCCACTGAGCACCGGCCCGCGTCGGCCCGGCCCCCTCCGCGGCGCACCTGTCGGGCGGGGCCGGGCCCCCGGCCACCCGCCCGGCCGGGGCCTGCCATGAGGCGCCATCAGCCGTACCGTCCCGACCGGCGGTTCGAGGTTTGCACGGGCTTGATCCGAAGACCTAGATTCTCGCCACATGAGCATGTCACGCAGGACGATCATCAAGGGCATGGCCGCCGCGCCGTTCCTCACCGCGGCAGGCGCCGCCCTCACACCCGCCACGGCCGAGGCGGCCACCCTCACCCCCGGCCAGTTCACGCTCGCCGAGCGGACCTCCAACGCCTCCGGCCCGTTCGCGGACCACATCGCGGGCCTGGCGCAGGTCCTGCCCCGCGCACAGATATCCGACGTGCTGGCCGTCGCCAACCGCTCGGCGACCCGCCTGTCCTCGGCCCCCGCGGGCGTGGGCGGGTTCTCGCACGGCTTCACCTGGAACCCGGGCGACCAGGACGCCATCGAGTGGATCCCGCAGGGCACCACCACCAGCGCGGACGCGCTCGGCGCCGGTCTGTGGCCGGCGGGCGGCAAGCGAGTGGTCCTGGTCTCCTGGTACTTCGAGACCGACCCCGACGACAACGGCATCGACGACTTCCCCCTCGACAAGGGCATACGCGTCAGCTTCGTCGATTACACCTCGGCCGGCGCCCCCGTCTACCGGCACGTGCTGCTGGTGGAGCCCGTCCGGGGACCCGGCGGCACCTTCACCTACGAGCCGGTCCGCAAGCACGCCGGCGGCATCATGTGGTACGGCAACCGGCTGTACGTCGTGGACACGTACAAAGGCCTGCGGGTCTTCGACATGGACAGCATCCTGGAGGTCAGCACCGGCCTGCCGGACGCCTGCGGACGCCAGGCCGACGGCAGTTACCACGCCTACGACTACCGCTTCGTCCTCCCGCAGTGCGGCGCCTACGACAACACCGGCACGCTGCTGCGCTTCTCGGCCATCGGCCTCGACCGCGCCTCCAGCCCCGACAGCCTCACCATCAGCGAGTACGCGGCCAGCCTCACCAGCCCCGTCGTGGACTACTCGGGGACCGGGTGGAACGGCAACGGCACGAAGGTGGACCTCCCCAAGATCGTCCGCTGGCCGCTCGACTACACGACCCGCAAGCTCGCCTCCACCACGGCCACCGAGGCGGTGACGGTCAAGCAGGGCAAGATCCAGGGCGTGGTCTCGCGCCAGAGCAAGCACTACCTGTCGCAGAGCAACGGCCCGTCCTCCAACGGCCATCTGAAGACGGTCGCTTCGGGCACCGACACCCCCTCCACCGTGGTCCGCCTGGGGGTCGGCAGCGAGGACCTGAGCTTCCACAGCGGCACCGCCGCCGACTGGGCCTACCGCGAGTCCGTGATCTGGAACCTCAGTGAGTACGCGGGCCGGCGCGATGTCTACGCGGTGTTCGCCGACGGCTCCTGAGGCGGCTTCCGCGCCGCTAGTGCCAGGCGCGGCCCCGTGGGGTGCGCCCGCTCTTCTCCGGTCAGTCCACGAGCGGGTGTACCTCCGGGTGGGCGTCCCACCAGTCCTTGTGGAACGCGTGGTTGCCCACCCCTGCCACATAGGCGCGGGCCGCAGCGCGGTAGAGGAGTTCCGCCTGGCCGGCCGAGACCGCGGAGCGGTTCCACGCCAGGCGGATCCGGCCGGTGACCGGGGCCCCGGCCAGGGGGCGCATCACCGTCCCCGCGACCGCCGGGGCCGTCGGCTGGCTGAGGGAGACCGCGCGCCCCGCCGCGATCAGGTCGTAGTGCATCTTCCGGTCGGTGATCCGGTAGCGCAGTGACGGCACGAACCCGGCCTTCGCGCAGGCGGCGACCAGGGCCTCGGGCCCGCCGTCGTCGTCCTCCACCAGCGTCATCCACGACTCGCCGGCGAGGTCCGCGAGGCCGATGCACTCCAGGCCGGCGAGCGGGTGCCCCGCCGACAGCCGGATGCAGAAGGGCTCCTTGGGGATCAGCGTGCGCGCCACCGCCCCTTCCGGGAGCGGTACCTCGTGGTCGTTGACCTCGCCGTACACGATGGCGTCGTACCGCCCCGCACCGAGCATCCGGGCCAGCGCGGTCACCGAGTCCTCCAGGTCGACGGTGATCTCCTGGCCGGACATCGACCGGTCGGTCTCGGCCAGCAGGCCGTCGAGCAGGACGAGCAGGATGCAGCCCAGGCGCAGCGGGGTGCCGGCGGCGTGGGCACGCGCCTCCGCGCCCAGGGCCTCCATCTCGCTGAGCACGCGGCGCGCCTTGGCGAGGACGAACTGTCCGAGCGCCGTGGGCTGCACTCCGCCCCGGCCCCGCACGAACAGTTCTCCGCCCGTGACGCGCTCGATGCGGCGCAGCTGGGCCGAGAGTGCGGGCTGGGACACTCCGAGCCGCCGCGCCGCGGCCCCCAGGCTGCCCGCCTCGGCGATCCGGCAGACGGCTTGCAGATGCCTCAACTCCAGCTGCATCCGGGCAGCGTACGCAGCGCGCCCCCGCCGCACCATAACGCCGGCCTTATGCCTGCCGGGATGTCCCATTCTCGTCATGTTCACGCTCATACTCGGCCGCGAACGAGCACGCAGTCCCCCATCCCCCCACACGATCGGAGTGGACGTTGCATCCCACCAGATGGACGGCGACCGTGGCAGCGATGGCGCTGGCCGCGAGCCTTGCCGGCACCCTGGCCGGGACGGCATCGGCAGCGCAGCAGGCGCAGCCCGCACCGTCCCCGCAGGACACCCCGGCCGCCCGCGCGGTCGCCGCCGCGGACCGGGCCGTCGACAGCGGACTCGACTCCCTGGTCAACTCCGCGCAGGAGCAGTACGAACGACGCCAGGTCACCCCCTGGGTCAAGGACCTCTTCTCCGTCGCGTACGAGCGCAGCTACCGCGGTCTGCCGGTCGTCGGCGGCGACGCGGTCGTGCTCGCCGACGGCGCGGGCAAGGTCAGGGCCGTGCAGTCCGCCTCCGCCGTACGGATCGAGGTGGCGACCCGGCCGACCGTCAGTGCCAAGGCCGCCGAATCCGCCTCGCGGGCGAAACTGGCCTCGGTCGACAAGGTCGACAGCAGCCGGCTGGTCGTCCGGCTCAAGGACGACAAGCCGGTCCTGGCCTGGGAGACCGTCCTCTCCGGCCGGACCAGGACGGCGCCGAGCACACTGCACGTCTTCGTGGACGCGCGCAGCGGCGCCGTCGTGGACAGCTACGACGACGTGGTCGCCGGCAGCGGCAACAGCAAGTGGAACGGGCCGGGCCCGCTCACCATCGACACCACCAACTCCGGCTCCACCTACACCCTGCGCGACCCGAACCGCACCGGGCTGAGCTGCGCGGACTACAGCACCGGGACGGTCTTCACGAAGTCCTCCGACTCCTGGGGCACGGGAAACCCCACGAGCAAGGAGACCGGCTGCGTCGACCTCATGTTCGCCGCCCAGAAGCAGTGGGACATGCTCGGGCAGTGGCTGGGCCGCAACGGCGTCAGCGGCAACGGGCGCACCTTCCCCGCCAAGGTCGGGCTGAACGAGCTCAACGCGTACTGGGACGGCAGCTCGGTCACCATCGGGCGCAACAGTGCGGGCGAGTGGATCGCGGGTGTGGACGTGGTGGCCCACGAGTACGGGCACGCCATCGACAGCAACACCCCCGGCGGGACCGGCGGCCAGGAGGCCGGGCTCGGCGAGGCCACCGGGGACATCTTCGGGGCGCTGACCGAGGCGTACATCAACCAGCCCGCCCCGTACGACACCCCGGACTACACGGTCGGCGAGGTCATCAACCTCCAGGGCCGGGGACCGATCCGCAACATGTACAACCCGCCGGCCGTCAACAACGACCCTGCCTGCTACAGCTCGGCGATACCCGGCACCGAGGTGCACGCAGCGGCGGGTCCCATGAACCACTGGTTCTACCTGCTGGCCGAGGGCACGAACCCGGGCGGCGGCAAACCCGCCAGCAGCACCTGCAACCAGTCCACGCTGACCGGGGTGGGCGTGCAGAACGCCGGCAAGATCTTCTACGGCGGCATGCTGCTCAAGACCAGCGGCATGACGTACAAGAAGTACCGTACGGCGACGCTCGGTTCGGCCAAGTCCCTGGACACCACCTGCGACCTCTTCCACAAGACCAAGGCCGCCTGGGACGCGATCAGCGTCCCCGCCCAGGCCGGTGACCCGACCTGTACCCCGAGCGGACAGAACAACGACTTCTCGATGGCGCTGAACCCGTCCTCGGGCGCCGTCCGGCAGGGCGGTTCGGTCACGACGACGGTCGCCACCAGCGTCACGACCGGTGTCGCCCAGTCGGTGACCCTCACCGCGAGCGGCCTGCCCGCCGGGGTGAGCGCCTCCTTCAGCCCGGCCACGGTCCAGGCCGGCCAGTCCTCGGTGCTGACGCTGACCGCCACCGCCAACGCGGCGCCCGGCGCGTCCACCGTCGTCGTCAAGGGGCAGGGCACCGCCCTCTCCCACACGGTGGACTACGCCCTGAACGTCGGCGGGACCCAGCCCGGCAACGACCCGCCGAACATCAGCGTCGCCAACGTCCAGGCCCACCTGGCGCAGCTGAACGCGATCGCCTCCCAGAACGGCGGCAACCGCCGGGCGGGCAGCGCCGGTTACTCCCAGTCGCTGGCCTATGTGAAGGGCAAGCTGACGGCCGCCGGGTACACCGTCACCGAGCAGAACTGCTCCTCGTGCACCTATCCGTCGAACAACCTGATCGCCGACTGGCCGGGCGGCCCCGCCGACCAGACCGTCATGTTCGGCGCCCACCTCGACGGTGTCGCGGCCGGCCCCGGCATCAACGACAACGGCTCGGGCTCCGCGACCCTGCTGGAGAACGCCCTCGTCCTCGCCCAGCAGAACCCCACCATGACCAAGCACGTCCGGTTCGCCTGGTGGACCGACGAGGAACAGGGCCTGAACGGCTCCGAGTTCTACGTCAACCAGCTGAGCGGCGCCCAGCGTGCGGCCATCAAGGGCTACTACAACTTCGACATGGTCGGTTCGACCAACGGCGGCTACTTCGTCAACAACCTCAACTCCGCCACCGCGGCCCCGCTCAAGGCGTACTGGACCTCCCTGAACCTCGCGCCCGAGGAGAACACGGAGGGCCAGGGCCGCAGCGACGACTACTCCTTCCAGCAGGCGGGCATCCCCACCTCCGGCTACGCGGCCGGCGCCGGCGCCCGCAAGACCTCGGCGCAGGCCGCCAAGTGGGGCGGCACCGCGAACGCGGCCTACGACCCCTGCTACCACAGCTCCTGCGACACCACGAACAACATCAACGCCACGGTGCTGGACCGCAGCGCCGACGGCGTCGCCTACGCCCTGTGGAAGCAGGCCGTCGGCGGCGAGACGCCCGCGCAGGACTTCTCCCTGTCCACCAGCCCGTCCGCGGGCACGGCGGCCCCCGGCGGCTCCACCTCCGCCACGGTGAACACCCAGACCGTCAGCGGCGCCGCCCAGACGGTGGCCCTGTCCGTCTCCGGCGCCCCGGCCGGGGTGAGCGCCACCCTGAGCCCGTCGTCGGTGCAGTCCGGCACCTCCTCGACGCTCTCCGTGCAGGTCGGCGCGAGCACCGTGCCGGGCACCTACACC
Source organism: Streptomyces sp. NPDC048349 (assembly GCF_040651925.1). Taxonomy (NCBI): domain Bacteria; kingdom Bacillati; phylum Actinomycetota; class Actinomycetes; order Kitasatosporales; family Streptomycetaceae; genus Streptomyces; species Streptomyces sp. NPDC048349. Next base: position 11,612 of record NZ_JBEZLA010000090.1, read on the forward strand.
CTGACGGTCACCGGCTCCGGCACCGTCAGCCACAGCACCACCTACACACTGACCGTCAGCGGTGGGGGCGGCACCTGCACCCCGCGCCAGCTCGTGGCCAACGGCGGCTTCGAGAACGGCAGCAGTCCGTGGACCGCGACCGCGGGCGTCATCACCAACCAGTCCGGCCAGGTCGCGCACTCCGGCAGCTACATGGCCTGGCTGAACGGCTGGGGGTCCTCCCACACCGACAGCGCCTCGCAGTCCCTGACGATCCCGTCGGGCTGCGCCTCGTACCGGCTGTCCTTCTTCCTCCACATCGACACGGAGGAGAACGAGAGCGTCGTCTACGACCGGTTCACCGTCTCGGTGGGCGGCCAGACCCTGGAGACCCTCTCCAACCTGGACGCCAACTCCGGCTACGCGCAGAAGACGTACGACCTGGCGCGGTTCGCCGGGCAGACCGTCAGCCTGAGGTTCGAGGGCACGGAGGACCAGTCCCTCCAGACGTCGTTCGTCGTGGACGACGTCACCGTCCAGGTGAGCTGACCGGGCGCCGACCCATCACCGGGCTCCTCCCCCGCCCCGGGGGGGGAGCCCTCCGCGTTGCCGCACGAGCGCCCGGGGAAGGTGCCCGGCGGGCCCTAAGGCCGCCCGCCCTTCGCGGCCTTCCCGGTCTCGGGGGCGATCAGGGCCGTCATTCCGGGGTCCAGTTCCGAGCCGTCCACGAGCAGGGCCTCGACCGTACGGGTGTCCGGGTCGATGTCGGCCTCCATGCCCTCCCCGACATAGCGCGGGTAACCGGAGGCGCCCGTGGTACCGGTCGCCTCGACCACCGCCGATCGCAGGGGGTGGTCCGCCTGGGGGGCGCCGCTCCGGTTCTTGACGTGCTCGGGTACCAACAGGATCTCGAAGCGCTGCGGCTCGGTGGTCATGTCCCGACGCTAGACACGGGCGCGCGGGGCATGCAAGAACCCGTGGGCCCTGCGGGGAGCACGGCGGGCAAAAGTCACGAGGTCGGCTCTGCGACGAGCCGGGCCGGCCCCTCGCCCGCGCACGGCCCGGCGTACTCGCCGACGGAGCCCCGTTGGAGTGTTCCTGACGGGCCCTTCACGTCAAAGAGCCTCTCGCCCGGACGGCGAGAGGCTCTGTGACGTGAGGCCCGGTGCCCGTCCCGGCGGCCTGGGGGCCACCGCACGCCAGTGGAATTGCCGGACCATCGGATCCGGGTGGAACAAGCCGGGGCCCCGTGGGCACTCGCGCGGGCGTCGGAGGCCCCGGCTCGAAAAGGGAACTGCGTCAGCTGCCGGCGGAGAGGTTGCCGGACAGGACCGGGATGTTGCTGAGGATGTGCGAGAGCGGCTCGTCACCCTTGGCCTGGGTGGAGTTCTCGGTGCACTGCTGGTTCATCGGGTTGGACAGGACGTTGATGTCCTGGACGCCGACGTTGACCAGGGCGAGGATCGACTGGGCGTTGACCTTCGCCGGCAGGCCGATGCAGGGCTTGTTCAGGGTGCCCTGGACCAGGCCGAGCTGCGGGCTGAGGTCGCCGCCGGTCTTCTGGTTGCCGTAGATCTGCGCGGCGTGGTTGCCGTTGACGGTGTTGATCCCGTTGTCGTTGCCGATGGCCATGGCCGGGGCCGCGGCAGCGGCACCCGCACCGACCGCGGCAGCGGTGACAGCGGCGGCGGTCATAATCTTCTTGATCATCATTGGTCCTTCTCTTGCACGAGTGCACGGTGGTGAGCGCCTTGATCAACGCCCGGCCTCGCCGCAGGTTGCGCGGGTTCACCCGATCAGCCCCACGACGGGGCCCGAGAGGCAGGTTTACGCATGGTGGCCGCACGGTATGTCACGGAATTGACCGATGCGTTGGAGCGGTACGCGGACCGGCCCGCGATCGGTGTGGGGCCCGCGGTCATGTCGTACGCGGACGTCCTGCAGGACACTTTCCGGTTGGCCGGGGTGCTCGCGGAGGCGGGGGTCGGGCGCGGATCGGGGCTGGCGTGCGTGGCGGGCCGCAACCGGCCCGAGGTCCTGCTGGTGCGGCTGGCCGCGCACGTCCTGGGGGCACGCCTGACCCAGGTCATCGCCGGACCGGCGCTGTTCGGGCTGGAGTTCGTCCTGCGCGACTGCCGGCCCGACCTGGTGCTGCACGACACGCCCGTCCCGGACACGGGCACGCCCCGGCTGGGACTCGATGAGGTGCTGCGACGCGCAGCGGGCCGCGAGCCCGTGGCGGTGGACGTACGGGCGCGGGAGGACGACGTGGCCCGGGTGACGTACACGGGCGGGACGACGGGACTGCCCAAGGGGGTGGCCTCCACCTTCGGCGCGATGGCCGCGCGCAACACCGTACGGGCGGCGGACTGGGCGGACCCGGTCTACCTGTCGGTCACCTCGCTGGCGCAGCGGTCGGGCGGGCGGTCCCTCGAGCAGCTGCGGGCCGGGGGGCGGGTGGAGGTCCTCGACCCCTTCGAGCCACGGGAGTTCGCGGCGGCCTCCCGGCGGCTGGGGCGGGTGTCGACGTACCTGACGACCTCCATGGTGTACCGGCTGCTGGACGATCCCGTGACCGCCGCGGGGGTGCCGGGGCTGGAGGCGGTGTCGTACGGGGATTCGCCCATCCTCCCGGCGCGGCTGCGGGAGGCGGTGACCCTGTGGGGCGGACGGTGGCAGCAGGGCTACGGCATGAACGAGGCGGCGGTGATCTGCCGGCTCACGCCCGCGGACCACGCCGCCGCGGTGGGCGGCCGCCCGGAGCTGCTGGCGTCCGTGGGGCGGCCCGTGGCCGGGGTGGAGGTCGAGGTGCGCGACGGGGACGGAGCCCCCGTGCGCGCCGGGCGCACGGGGGAGGTCTGGATGCGGTCGGGGGCGATGATGGCCGGGTACTGGGGCCGGCCCGATCTGACGGCGTCGGCACTGCGGGACGGCTGGCTGCGGACGGGGGACCTCGGGCACCTGGGGGAAGACGGCTACCTGTACCTCGACGACCGCGTGAAGGACGTGGTGATGGTGGACGGGGACAACATCTACTGCGTGCCGGTCGAGGCCGCGCTCGCCGGGCACCCCGCCGTGGCCGAGGCGGTGGTGGTGGGCCGGCACAGCGACCTCACCGGCGAGGAGGTCTGCGCCTTCCTGGTGCCGGCACCGGGCTGCGCGCCCGGCGACGCGATCGCGGGTGAGGCCTGCGACCTGGTGGAGCGGAACCTGTCACGGGCGCACCGCCCGACCACCGTGTTCTGGGAACGCACCATCCCCCTCACCGCCCGTGGCAAGCCGGACAAGCGCCGGCTACGGGAACTCGCAGCGGGCAGCTGAGCGGGGGGAGGGGTTGACCCGGACAGCGCGAGCCGAGGTCGGCGGTGCGGGCTGAGCGCGGCAGCGCAGGCGGAGGCCGGCAGTGGAGGCAGAGCGCGGCAGCGCAGGCGGAGCCCGGCCGGCTACGCGGCGGGTACCACCGAGGCGCGTATCGCCGCGGCCCACTCCGCGAGCAGCATGGCGTGCCGTACGCGTTCGGCGTCGGACAGGCGGCCTTCGGCGCGGGCGAAGAGGCCGCGGATGTCGGCGTTGATCTCGGCGAGGGGACGCTCGGGGGTCGGGTCGTCAGGGGTCGGGCTCACATGATCAAGAGTAGGCGGTGTCACTGACAACGCTGACCGCCGTCCGACATGCGGACGCCCCGTGTCCGTGATCAGGACCCGGTGTCCGCCTCCGGCGGCTCGCCCACGGGGTGGACGACCACGGGGTAGTTCGGCGCACCCTCGGGCAACGGGCAGGCATGGGCGCGCGCCGCGATATCGGCGGCCCGGGCGAAGTCCGGGACGTCGACGATCCAGTACCCGGCGATGACCGCGCTGGTCTCGCCGTACGGCACGTCCGACACGTGCGGTGTGCCGTCGGCCCCGGCGGTCACCAGCCGGGCCTGACGGGGTTCGGCGAGCCCCTGGCCGTCGACCCACTCGCCCGACGCCGCCAGCTCGGCGTTCAGCGCTCCCATGTGGTCGAACATCGCCTTGAGGTCGGCCGCCGACCAGGCCGGACTGTCGCCGCTCGCCTTGCCCGTCATGGCCTCGTAGTCGGCCTGCTTCCCGAGGACCATCAGCATGTACTTCATGGGTGCCACTCCTTCCGCCCGCCGGCAGCGGTCACTCCCATTCCGACACACGGACGGTGCCGGCGCGAGACGGCACGAGACGGCACCCCACCACACGACCCGCGCCTCCCGAGGACCTGCGGGCGCCGATTACGCTGCCCCCATGAAGATCATCGACCTGGAGCCCGGCGACGCGCGGCTGACCGACGACCTGCTCCCCGTACTGCTCGAGCTGCGCCCCCACCTCACGGAGGACCTGTTCCGCGCGGTCCTCGCGGAGGGGCAGAGCCAGGGGCTGCGCTTCACCGCCGCCTACGACGGGGACGGCGTGTGCGTCGGCGCGGCCGGCTGGCGGATCGTCGCGAACACCTGCCTGGTCCGCAAGCTCTACGTCGACGACCTGGTCACCGCCGAAACCGCCCGGTCCACCGGCGTGGGCCACGCGCTCCTCGCGCACCTCGAGGAGCACGCCAGGGCCGCCGGCTGCACGGCCCTCACCCTGGATTCCGGCACCCAGCGGACCGATGCGCACCGCTTCTACTTCCGCGAGCGGATGGCCGTGACCGCCTTCAGCTTCGAGAAGCCCCTCACCTGAGCGGGGGGCCGGTGGGGGCGCGGCGGCGTGACCGAACCGTCGCCGCCCCGATGCCTGACCGGCCTCGTACGCGCGCGACGTGCTTGTTAGGTTCCTCCTTCAGCTGACCCGGAGGAGACCGATTCCCATGCCCCCATCCGCCGAGCGCCGCCGGGCCCTCACCGCCGCGGCCGCGGCCGCCGTGCTGCTGGCGAGCCTGACCGGCCTGACCGGATGCGGGGACGAGGACGGCAGGAACCCGGCGGCGGCACCGTCCTCCGGTTCCGCCCCGGCTTCGGCGCCGGCGCGGGAGTCGGCCACCCCTGCGGAGGCGTCCGCCTCACCGGCGGCCTCCGCCTCCCCGCCGCCGTCCTCGGCCCCCTCCCCGTCCGCCCCGCCGGCCCCGCCCGCCCCTGCCACGACGCGCGCCCCCGCGCCGCCCGCGGCGCCGACCCGGCTGCGGGCTGCGGTCGAGACCCGCGGCGGCGGGCTCGCCCTGGTGCGCGGCGGCGCCGCGCAGGAGTTCACCGTCACCCTGCGGAACGGGAACTCCGCCGAGTACCGGCATCTGCTGGTCGTCTTCCAGATGGAGCCGCTCATCGGCGAACCCGGCGACCACCCCGGCAGCGGACCGGGCTTCCTGCTGGAACGCTTCGACGCGGCCTCGGGCGCCTGGCGCCCGGCCGCGCTGCGCATCGCCACCGACCACATGCCCGAGTCGATGTTCACCGGCGGTGGGGCCCTCGCCCGTGAGGGCGTGCGAGTGGAGCGCTACCGGCTGCGGGCGACCGCGGGCGGGCCGGCCGGCAGCAGCCCCCTGGTGGTGGCCTTCATCGACACGGACGCCCACCGGGAAGCCGCGGCCCACGTGGTCCTGGCACACACCACGCGCTGACCGAACCGCTGACGGGCTCGCCCAAGGAGAGCGCCGCGGTACGCCAGGCGGCGGTGACCGCGCGCCGCGCCTGCTCCGTCGCCTCGGCAACCCGGTCGGGCAGGTGGAGCGGCGAGCCGATGTGCACGTGGAGCCCGGGCCTGCGCAGCGGTGCGGTCAGGGCTCCGGCGAGCTGCTTGGTGCGGCCGCCGGAACACAACCGGCGCGCGCCCGCCTGGCCCACGGGTACCACCGGGGCGCCCGTGGCGGTGGCGAGCCGGGCCAGGCCGCTGCGAAAGGGCCCCGGTGCCGACTCCCCCGCATCGCGGCGGCCGGGCAGTCCGCCCTCCCCGTAGAGCAGAACGCTGCGGCCCGTGGCGAGGGCGACGGCCGCGGCGTCGAGGCAGTCGGCGGCGCGGTGCGTGCCGCGGTGGACGGCGATGTGCCCTTCGCGCCGCAGCGCGGCCCCGAGCAGCGGCACCCGCCACAGGCCGCCGGTGGCCATGATGACCGGCTCGATCCCGTACCGGCGCAGCGCGGCGACCACCACCGCGGGATCGGCGAGGGAGGTGTGGTTGGCGACGAGGATGCTGCCCTCGGCGGGGCGCGCCCCGGGGTCGGCGGTGACCGTGAGGGTGCCGAAGGCGGGTACGAGGGCGGCGGCGAATCGGCTGAGCATGGACGGCCCCGTTCGGATGGCGCGGTGGTGTGGGGTCCATCGTCGACCGCTCTCGGGGGCGCGGTCATGAGTACCGGTACTCACCGGGTGCAGGCGAGGACCCCACCTCGCCCCGCCCCACCGCGTCACGGTCTGGGTGCGGGCCCTGGCACACGCTCTCCGGCGGACGCGGCCCCGTGAAGCTCATCGGCGACATCCGCGAGCGGATCGACGACGACCAAGTGAACGCCATCGGCAGCGCGATGTCCGATTCGACCGTGAAGACCTCGGCCTCGTACACGTTCTGCGAGGGGGTCGACTCCGTCACCATCCCCTGCCGGCCGCGAGCAGGGCCCGCCCTCTGCGCCTGCCGTTCACGGCCAACACCGCCCGGCCCGCGGGCAGGTGTCCGACCTGGAGGCGTACTCCCCGAAGACCGCGGGGAATATGACCAAACGGTCACAGCTTGCCGCCGGGGGAACGCCCCGCGCCCCCCGGCCATCTAGGCAACCGGCGCGGCTCCGCGGAGGGCCGCGCCGGTCGTATCGGCAAGACCGGCGGCAGCCGGGTACGAGGGGCAAGGCGGGGCTGGGATGAAGGCGACAGCGGTGGCGGGCGGTACCCCGGACAATCCGGAGACCGAGCAGACGAAGACCCCGGCCGAGCCCGAGTCCGGGACCGCACCTCGGCCCGGAGCCGAGACGGGGGCAGAGTCCGCGTCGGGGACCGAGGTTGAGGCGCAGGCCGCGCCTGAGGCCGAGGTGGACGCGGAGGCCGGTACCGCAGCGCACGCCGGGGCCGGGGACCGGGCCGGGACCGAGCCCGAGGCGGGCGCCGAGGCCGAGGCTGCGGCGCCGGCAGTGGCCCGCCCTGAGGCCGACGCCCAGCCGGACGCCGACGTCGAGCCCCGAGCCGGGACCGAAACCGAGGACGAGCCTCACGCCGAGGCCGGGCCGGAGCCCGAGCCCGAGCCGGAGCCCGGGGCTGAGGCCGATGCCGGGGTCGACCCCGATGCCGAGGTCGACCCCGAGACCGATGCTGCCGACGCCCAGCCCGAAGCCCGGGCCCACGCCGAGACCGGTGCTGCCGACGCTCCGGCCGGTGCCGACGCCGAAGTCGACGCCGCCCCTCGGCCCGAGCCCGGCGCCGAGGCCGAGGCCGAAGCCGAGACCGAGCCCGCCCCCCAGCCCGAGCCCGGCGCCGAGGCCGAAGCCCAGGCCACGGATTCGGCCGAGGCCGCACGAGAGGCGGGGGCCGGGCCTGACGGCGAGGTAGAGGCCGAGCCTGAGCTCAAGGCGGGGCCGGAGGCCGGAGCCGGGGCCGGTGTGCGCCCCGGGGCCGGGTCCGGTGCCGGCGCGGCCGAAGGGCAGGTCGAGGCCAACGCCGAAGCCAACGCCGACGCCGAAGGACAGGTCGAGGCCGACGCCGAAGCGGGGACGGCCGGGTCTGAGTCCGCGGGGCCCGCCGAAGCCGGGACGACCCGGCGGGTGCCCTCCTGGGCGCGAGCGGCCGAGGCCGACTCCGAGCGGACGAGCCAGTTCGTCGCGCTCAAGCCCCTGGACGCCCCGGCACCGGTCGCCGCACCCAGACCCGGGCCGGCCCAAGTCGCCGCACCCGCCCGTAAGCCCGTCCCGGCCCAAGCCCCCGCCCCCGCCGCCACACCCGGCCCCGGCGCCACCCAAGCCCCCGTCCCCAAGCCCAAGCCCGTCCCGGCCCAAGCCCCAGCACCGGCCCCCGCGCCCAAGGTCACCCCGCCCCCGGCTGCAGCGGCTCCGCTCGAGTTGCTCGCCGAGCTCACCAACACCGTTGCCCCGCCGCGGACGCCGCGCCGCAACGCCCTGCGCCGCGTCGCGATCTGGACCCCCGTCCTGCTGGTCCTCGCCGGCGGGTTCGCCGGCGCTCAGCTGCTGCGCCCCCTGCCCGCCCCGAAGCTCGTCGCGGCCGAGACCGGCCACACCGTCGACGGGCGGTTCTCCATCCCCTGGCCCGCCAAGGGGCAGGGCGCCGTCCGGGTCTCCGGCTCCGGCGACATCGGCACGTTCGGCGAGCAGAAGCCCGTCCCGACCGCCAGCGTGGCCAAGGTGATGACCGCCTACGTCATCCTCAAGAGCCATCCGCTGAAGAAGAACGACCCCGGCCCCGCCATCAGGGTCGACGCCAAGACCGTGGCGGACGGCACCGCCGAGCACGAGTCGCGCATCGTGGGGCTCACCGCGGGCACCGAGTTCAGCCAGCAGGACATGCTCAAGATGCTGATGATCCCCTCGGGCAACAACGTCGCCCGCCTGCTGGCCCGCTGGGACACCGGCAGCGACTCCGAGACGGCGTTCGTGGAGAAGATGAACGCCGCCGCCCGCGAACTCGGCATGACGAACACCACGTACACCGACCCCAGCGGCCTGGACGCGGGCACCGTCAGCACCGCCACCGACCAGCTGAAGCTCGCCGAGGCCGTCATGAAGGACGAGGCGTTCCGCGCGATCGTCGCTCTGCCCAGCGCCACGATCAAGGGACTTCCCCAGCAGCTCCTCAACAACAACGACCTGCTCACCGCCCAGGGCCTGAGCGTCAGGGGCATCAAGACCGGCTCCAGCACGCCCGCCGGCGGCGCCCTGATGTGGGCGGCGTACAAGTCGGTCGGCGACGAGACCCCGCTGATCCTCGGCACGCTGATGGACCAGCGGGTGGACGGCCCGGATCCGGACGCCGTGAACAGCCTGGCGCTGGTGAAGACGAACAGCAAGAAGATCATCGAGGCGGTACGGGCGGCACTCGCGTCGGCCCCGGTCGTCCGCAAGGGCGACACCGTCGGGTACGTCGACGACGGGCTCGGCGGCCGTACGCCGCTGGTGGCCACCAAGGACCTCAACGTGATCGGCGTCCCGGGCCAGCAGTTCGCCCTCGACCTCGCGTCCGGCGCCCCGAAGCTGCCGCACACCGCCAAGGCGGGCACCGAGGTCGCCGCCTTGACGGCGGGCGACGGCGAGGGGGCCAAGAGCGTGCCGGTGGCGGTCGGCGGCCCGCTCTCCGAGCCCTCGTTCGCAACCAGGCTCACCCGCCTGCGCTGACCCGGGCGGCGGGCGCTCTTCTCCAGGCGAATTCTGTAGCGGTGCTCAAAATCTCGCTTTCGTCGGTAGTCTTTGAACATGAGACCTGCAGCGCC
>NZ_JBEZLA010000091.1:0-20880 GCF_040651925.1 Streptomyces sp. NPDC048349
ATCCCGCCGGTCTGCTCGAGACGTTCGTAGGTGATGCCGTAGTAGTCGTTGACCGTGCCGGCCGAGGCGATGCGCAGTTCTTCGAAGACCTCGCGCCGAGGGCGACCAGGGCGGCGGCGAGCCCCGCGTACAGGCCCGTGCCCGAGGAGCCGGTGGCGGCCAGCGAGCCCGAACCCGTGGTGGTCGTGTGGGTGTTGCCCGCGGCGGCGGCCGAGGAGGTGGCCGCAGCCGGCTGGACCGACGGGGAGGTGGCCGGCGCCTTGGTGGGCGTGGCCGACGGGGTGGTGCTCGGGGTGCCGGAGGGCACCGGCTGGGCGAACGGGACGAGCGGGAACTTCACGGCAGCGGTCTTGAGCGGGTACGTGTTGCCCTTGGCGTGCGCGACCTCGACCTCCATCGTGACGGTGGTCTTCTTCTTGATCTTGGTGTTCTCGCCCAGGCTGACCCGCAGCGGCAGGCTGCGGACGCCGGAGGCCGCGCCGAAGCCCTGCGGGATCTCGGGCAGCCGGTAGCGGCTGTCCTCGGCCTTCAGATCCTGCCAGCGGCCGTCGACCATCGCCTGGACGCGGAAGTCGGCCTTCTCCTCGCCCGGGTGCGTCAGGCTCAGGGTGCTGGCGAGACCGGTGGCGAACGCTCCGTCGCCGGTGGCCTGGTAGTTCAGGTTCCAGTACGCGCGCTGCTCCTGGCCGCCCATGTCCGGGCTGCCCTGGGTGAAGGAGGTCTTCAGCTCGCCGGTCTTGATCTGCGGGCCGACCTTGAAGAGGTGGGAGCCCATGCCGTCGGCGGCCACCGAGTTGTTGTAGCTGGCGGCCCGGAAGTTGAAGTCGCCGTTGTTCGTCGGGTAGTTCGCGCCGAGACCGAGGGTGACCTTCCAGGTCATCTTGCCGTTCGCGGGGATGTCGAAGCCCTCGCTCAGACCGCCCGGGGCGCCGGCCGCCGGGTAGAACATGCCCTGCCACTCGCCGTCCTGCTGGCCGATCGAGGACTTCGTCGCCGGGGCGTCCACCGACTCGACCTTGAAGACGACATCGTCCTGCTGGAGGCGGCTCGGGCCGGTCGGGTCCAGGAGCAGCCACGGCTTGTAGGTGACGGCCTTGCCGGTCGGGTTCTTCACCGTGAGGTCGAAGGTCTCGGTGGCGCCGCCGCGGGTCAGCGGACCGCTGGGGACGGGAGTGCCCATCTCCGTGCGCAGGACGGCGTGGCCGTCGGTGGTGGGCGCGGCCGACGCGGCGGTGGCCGAGAGCGGCAGCAGAGTGGTGACAACGCCGGCGACGACTGCGATGGCGGCTGCGGTGCGAACGGACATGGTGGACTCCCCCCAGGAATCACGAGGGCATCGGCAGAGCGCCGAGCCGGTTGGTGTGGTCGGTGTCGGCCGGCCGGTTCGTGTTCCCCGCGGCCTGGCGACAGATGAATCTTCACCCGGAACCGATCCCGGAACCATCCCCGCAGTGTCACCGGCGTGCAACAGAGATGATCTTCGCTTCGGCGTGCCGGGTTCGGGTCGGTTGTACCGGCCTGACCTGGGGTTATGGGGGCGGTGGGGGTCGGGCGACGGTTAATTGGCGGAGGGGTCCCCCCGGATGGCGTAGAGTTGGGTTTACCGACGCGGGGTGGAGCAGCTCGGTAGCTCGCTGGGCTCATAACCCAGAGGTCGCAGGTTCAAATCCTGTCCCCGCTACTCAGTACGAAGGCCCGGGTCCCCTTGGGGAGCCGGGCCTTCGTCGTGTTCCCGCTCCGGTCCGACCGTCCGAGGGTGTTCCCCGGTCCTGAGGTGCGCTGCTCGGCGCGCTCGGCAGCGATGTACGTCGGCATACCGTTTTTGGGGGCGGGGCGTGACGGTGGGTGAGGTGCGTAGAGCTCTCCGCAAGGGGGCTGACGGATCGTCATGATCCGGATGTGGCTGAAGTGGTATCCGAAACCTCTCAATTTTGCCCGAGTTGGTCCGCTTGTCGGGTGAAAAGGACTGGCCATAGCCAGTCAGGGAGTGGCCGATTGGTGCGAACGATCAATCGCAACAGCTTGGAATCACTCCCCTCCGTCTATTACCTTTCGATAACGCAGCGCGGTCGTCCCAGCCGTCGCAAGAGACGGCGCCGTGCGCGATCGCGTCAATGAGGAGTGTGCCCCGGTGGCCTCCAACTTGCCTGCCCCCGAAGGCATCGAGAACCAGGAGCCGCCGACCGCGGGTGCCTGGGGCGAGTGGAATCCCACCGAGGATTCGGTCCGCGCCGTCCGCGGCAAGCACCGCGTGGCCAAGCAGCGCGGCGGACTCGCCCGCAGCTCCACCGTGCTCGGCGTCGGCGTCATCGCGGCGGTCGGCGCGAGCGGCATCGCCACCGCCCAGGACCGGCCCCAAGTCGCCATATCCATGCCATCGTTGCCCGACCTCGTGCCCGGTGACACCGCCGTCGGAATCACCGGGGACACCGTCCGGCAGGCCGAGGCCGGTTCCGGGCAGGCGGCCGGGACGGCCGCGCAGGCCGGGATCATTCCGCAGCAGTCCGACCGCCGCGCCGACCCCGGCGAGGTGCTGCGCCACCGCATCCTCCAGCAGGCGGATTCCCAGCAGGCCGCCGCGGCGGCGCAGGCCCGGGCGGAAGCCGAGCAGGTCGCCCGCGAGACCGCCGCCCAGGAGGCCAAGGACAAGCTCGAGGCCGCGCGCAAGGCGGCCGAGGAGGCGACGGCGGCGGCCGAGGCCAAGGCCGCAGCGGAAGCCAAGGCCGCCGAGGAGGCCGCCGCGGCCAAGGCGGAGCAGGAGCGCCTCGCCAAACTGGCCGGCAGCTACTCCCTGCCCACCTCCGCCTACACCCTCACCTCGCACTACGGGGTGGCCGGCTCCATGTGGTCCTCCGGCTACCACACCGGCCTCGACTTCGCCGCTCCCACCGGCACCCCCGCCAAGGCCGTGGCCGCCGGGAAGATCATCTCGGCCGGCTGGTCCGGGGCGTACGGCTACCGGATCGTGCTGGAGCTCGAGGACGGCACGGAGGTCTGGTACTGCCACCTCTCCTCGATGTCGGTGACCTCCGGCACGGTCGCCCCGGGCGAGACCATCGGCCGCGTGGGCGCCACCGGCAACGTCACCGGACCCCATCTCCACCTGGAAGTACGCAAGGGCGGCTCGACGGTGGACCCGCTGGCGTGGCTGACCTCCAAGGGCCTGAACGTCTGAGGCTGCCGCCCCGGGCCCCGGAGCTGCCCGCGCCGGAGCCGCCGGTGCCGGACCCGCCCGCGCCGGAGCCGCCGGCGCCGGAGCCGCCCGCCCCGGAGCCAGCCGCCCCGGAGCCGTCCGCGCCGCCGTCAGCCGCCCTCGCGCCGCCGCCCGCCCGCCGCGGTGCCGGTACGCCGGACAGCACGGCACCGGGCACCCCGTCGGGCCGGGGCAGGGGATCGAACCACGGCGGAAGCAGCTCCTCCATGACCGCCGCCCGGGCCAGCGCGGGACCCGCCGTCGCCCGGCGCAGCCAGAGCCGGTCCAGCAACTCCCGCTCCCGACCGGCGAAATCGGGCTCACGCGCCGGGCCGCCGCGGCGCGCCCGGTTGCGCAGCAGGGCCAGGGCCGCCGCATCCGCCTCGTACAGGGCGACCGCACGCCCGGCGGCCCGGCCCCCGCTGCGCCGGGCCAGGCTGCGGGCCAGCGACCGGGCGGGCATCGAAGCCAGGGCGGGGACCTCGGCCGGACCGAGCCAGCCCGCGGCCGCGTACACCGCGAGCTCCCCGGCGACGGCGCACAGGCGACGGCGCCTTATCCGCACCGCCAGCCACAGCAGCAGCCCGAACACCGGGACCATCACGCAGCCGTAGACCACGTAGAACCCGTACTCACCGAGCCGCGAGGAACTGTTCCACAGCGCGTGCAGCCCCATGGCGAGTCCCAGGCCGAGCAGCGGCAGGCCGACCCTGCGCCCCCGGCGGGCGCTGAGCGCGGCCGCGCCGAACCCGAGCCCGGTGAGGACCGTGAACAGCGGGTGCGCGAACGGCGACACCACTATGCGGACGAAGAAGGTCGCGGCGGTGATGGAGTTGAGCATGCCGGTGCCCTGGGCCAGGTCCTCGCCGAAGGCGTTGCCGAGGTAGAGGATGTTTTCGGTGAAGGCGAAGCCGGTGGCGGTGAAGCCGGCCACCACGAAGCCGTCGGCGGGGCCGGTGAAGTGCCGTCTGCGGAAGACGAAGACGAGGAGCAGGGCGGCCGCCTTGGCGCTCTCCTCCACCACCGGCGCGATCGCCACCGAGCCGAGCTGGTCGGCGTCGGAGGGGTCCGCGGTGGCCGCGGCTATCCACTCGGTCGCGAAACTGTTGGCCAGTATCGCGATCAGCGCTGCGGTGCAGGCACCCCAGCCGAAGCAGAACAGGAGCTGGGGCCAGGGCGCGGGCGCGGCCCGGCCCAGCCACCGGAAGGCCGCCATGAGCAGCGGCACCGGCAGCAGGGCCAGACCGAGACCGACGAAGAAGCCGGGGGTGCCGGTCTGTTCCCGCACCAGTTCGAGGATCGCGATCCCCGTGACGGCGAGCAGAACGAGGAGCACGCACGTGCGGACCGTGCCCGACGGGCGTGCGAGCACAGGGGGGAGCGCTCGGAACACACCATGACCCTACAGAGCCGGTCTGACACGCGCAGTGACGTTGTCAGTTCTCCGTGCGACGGAAGAGCAAGTCGTGTACGACGTGGCCCTTGTCGAGGCCCTGGCCCTCGAACCGGGTGAGTGGCCGGAAGGCGGGGCGCGGCGCGTAGCCGCCGTCGGCCTGGGTGTTCTCGAAGTCCGGATGGGCGGTGAGCACTTCGAGCATCTGCTCGGCGTACGGCTCCCAGTCGGTCGCGCAGTGCAGCACGCCCCCGGGCGCCAGGCGGGTCGCGGCCAGGGTGAGGAACTCGGGCTGGATCAGCCGGCGCTTGTGGTGGCGCGCCTTGGGCCACGGGTCCGGGAAGTACACGCGGATCCCGGCCAGGGAGTCGGGCGGCAGCATCTCGCGGAGCAGGATGATGGCGTCTCCGTTGGCCACGCGGACGTTGGTGAGCCCGTTGCGCTCCGCGAGGGCGAGCAGGTTGCCCTGCCCCGGCGTGTGCACGTCGGCGGCGAGGATGCCGGTGCCCGGGTCGGCGGCGGCCATCTGGGCCGTGGCCTCGCCCATACCGAAGCCGATCTCGAGGACGACGGGCAGGCCGTCGAAGAGGGTCTTGAGATCGATGACCTCGTGGCCGTCGATGTCCAGGCCCCAGGTCCCCCACAGGCGCTTGAGGGCCTCGCCCTGGCCGGTGGTGACCCGGCTGCGGCGGGGCTGGAAGCTCCGGATGCGCCGCTCGTGGTGCGAGCCGGCCGGGTCCGGAGAGGGCCCGTCGGGGAAGCGGGGTTCGGTGCGCCACTTGGGCGGCACGTACGCGTTCGCCTCCGGCGCGGCGTCCGGGAGGCTGGGCGGCTGGGGGTTCAGGGACTCAGACACAATGCGCCGATTCTACGACGGGGGGTGCGGCCCGGCCGCTCGGCCGATCCCCGGCCCCTTCTCCCCTCCGCCCTTCTCCCCCCTTCCGTCTCCCCTCTCCCCTCTCCCCTCTCCCGTTTCCCGTCTCCCGTGTCCCGTGCTCAGGCCGAGCCGAGGGTCCGGAGGGCCCGGGTGGCGATCTCGCGGCCGATCGGGAGCGAGGCGGTCGCGGCGGGGGAGGGGGCGTTCAGGACGTGGACCGTGCGCGGCGCCTCGCGGATCAGGAAGTCGTCCACCAGGGTGCCGTCCCGCAGGACGGCCTGCGCGCGCACCCCGGCCGGGGCGGGGTGCAGGTCCGCCGCGGTCACGGCGGGCAGCAGCCGGCGCACCGCCTGCGTGAAGGCCTGCTTCGACAGCGAGCGGTGGATCTCGCCCGCGCCGTACCGCCAGTGCCGCGCGGCCATCCGCCAGGATCCCGGCCAGGCCAGCTCGGAGGCGATGTCGCGCGGTCGCACGGTGGACCAGGCGTAGCCCTCGCGGGCCAGCGCCGGCACGGCGTTCGGGCCGACGTGGACGCCGCCCGCGATGCCCCGGGTCAGGTGGACCCCCAGGAAGGGGAAGGCGGGGTCGGGGACCGGGTAGACCAGCCCGCTGACGAGCTCGGGCCTGGCCAGGTCGTAGTACTCGCCCCGGAAGGGGATGATCCGCATGCCGGGGTCGTCTCCGGCCAGGCGGGCGATGCGGTCGCACTGCAGGCCCGCGCAGTTCACCAGCACCCGGGCGCGGACCACCAGCCCGGCCGTGGTGCGGACGGCCACTGCCGACGGGCGCCGGGAGATCAGGTCCACCGCGCCGCCGTAGACGATCTCCGCCCCCGAGGACTCGGCCAGCTGGGCCGACACCCGGCCAAAGTCCGCGATCCCGGTGCTGCCGACGTGGATCGCGGCCAGGCCCTGGACCTGCGGCTCGTACTCCGAGATCTGCGCCGGGCCGAGCTCGCGCACCGGAATGCCGTTCTCCCGGCCGCGCTGCACCAGGGCGTGCAGCCGTGGCAGCTCCTCGCGCTCCGTGGCGACGATCAGCTTGCCCGTCACCTCGTGCGGGATGTCGTGCTCCGCGCAGAACTTGACCATCTCGGCGGCGCCGCTGACCGCGAAGCGCGCCTTGAGCGACCCGGGGCGGTAGTAGATCCCGCTGTGGATTACCCCGCTGTTGCGGCCCGTCTGGTGCCGGGCCGGGCCGGCCTCCTTCTCCAGGACGACCACCTTGGTCCCCGGAGCCAGACGTGACAGGGCATGGGCCGTCGACAGGCCGACGATCCCGCCACCGATCACCAGCACATCGCAGTCCACGCTGCCGCCCACGCTGACACCTCCCACCCCTGCATACTGCACCCCGCCACCGACAACGAGGCCACGCGACCCCTACGCCTGTGCCACCAGCAGCGGCCGGGCCCGCTCGCGCAGCTCCGCCACGCGCGGCTCGTCCCCGTACGGTTCCAGGCGGTGCAGCAGGTCCCGCACGTATTCGGTCGTCCGCGCCGAGGAGATCCGGCCCGCGACCTCCACCGCCCGGGTGCCCGCCGCGCAGGCCGCGTCGAGGTTGCCCGACTCCAGCTCGGCGACCGCGCTCACGACGAGGCGCAGCCCGTGTGACCGTACATACTCCTCGGTGGGCCGGGACAGGGCCTGTTCGGTGAAACGCCGCACCTGCCGCGGGAGTTTGAGGTCCCGGTAGCACTCCGCCGCGTCCGCCGCGAAGCGGTCGTACGAGTAGAAACCCAGCCAGGTCGGGTCCGGGTCGCCGGCCCGGGCGCGTTCGAGCCAGCCTTCGGCCGCCCGCAGGGCGGCTCCCGCGGCGGTGGAGTCGCCCGCCTTCGCGTGGGCCCGGGCCTCGACGAGCCGGAAGAAGCTCATGGTGCGGGCGGTGGCCAGACCGCGGTTGCGCTCGACGGCCGCCTGCGCGAGGTCCACCCCCTCGTCCGGGAAGTCGCGGTAGGTCGCCTGGAGGGACATCGAGGCCAGGACGTAACCGCCGAGCGGTACGTCCGCGGCCGCGCGGGCGAGCCGCAGGGCCTGGATGTAGTAGCGCTGGGCCGCTTCCTGCTGGCCGGTGTCGAAGGCCATCCACCCGGCGAGCCGCGTCAGTTCGGCGGTCGCGCCGAACAGGGCACGGCCCACCTCGTCGGAGTAGGAGCCGAGCAGCAGGGGGGTCGCGTCCACCCGCAGGCACTCGGGCACCATCGACGAACGCCAGTCCCCGCCGCCGTACTTGGAGTCCCAGCGGCGGGCGTCCTCGGCGGCCTCGCGCAGCTTGGCCACATCGCTGTGGCCGACGCGCTGGCCGTGGTCACGGGGCGTTTCGGGGCCGGGCTGGGCGGGCACAACGGTGGACGGCGGAGCCGGGAGGCTTCCCGCCGCACCCGTCACGGGTCCTGTCGTCGGACCGGTTGCCGGACCGGTCACCGGCCCGGATGCCGGACCGGTCACCGGCCTGGATGCCGTTCCGGTCGCAGGCCCGGCGATCTGCCCGCCGGCCTGTCCACCTGTCCCGCCACCCGTCCTGCCAGTCGTCCCACCAGCCGTCCCACCTGCACGGCCACCGGCGTGCGGCCCGGCCTGCCCGCCGGCCTGTCCGGCCGGCCGGCCGCCCGTCCGCCCCGCCGGCGGGTCGTGCACCGGCACGTCCTGGGCCGCGGAGGCCGCCGCTGCGCCGGGGGGCGCCTGCGCCGAGCCGCCCGCCCCCGCGGGCTCGCGCGCCACCGAACCGTCGGCAGGAGATATCAGCCAGCGCGAGGCGGGCGTGGCGTACGCCGCCACCGAGAACGAACCGGCGAGGGACTGCCAGATCCCCCCACCGCCGCGCCGCCCGGCGAGGTCGAGCCGGTAGAGATCGGTGGCCGACCGCACCGCGGCACCCACGTCGCGCGGGAACGCCAGCCCGACCTCGGGCGCGGGGTCCGCGTCCGCAAGACCGATCTCGTGCAGCGGCACCGGCCGCCCCAGCTTCGCGCCGATGGCGGCCGCGATGAGGTGCGGTGCGGCGCCCTGCGGCACCATGCCCTTCGACACCCACCGGGCCACCGACGTCTTGTCGTACCGAAGGGTCAGGCCGCGCTGGGCGCCGAGGTCGTTGACCCGCCTGGCCAGCCCCGCGTTGCTGATGCCCGCGAGGGCGAGGGCGGCGCCGAGCTTCTCATTGGGCTCGCGGAGCTCCCTGGACATGCGCCACCCCTCGTCACACGCGGAACGCAGACGCCGCCGGGGCATAGGCGCCCGGCATTTCGTAAACCCAGCGTAGTTCCCCGCCTCCCAAGCGTTAAGGCCCTTACTTCCGTATGGCGGGATTGTTGTCCGTTTGCACAGTCCGCCCCGGGCCGGTACCCGGGGCGCACGTCTCGGTGCGTGCTCCGCCCGTGTGGCCGTGCGCCCGCCCGTGCGCTCTGGCCGGTCCGCGGGCCCGGCGATTCGATGTGCGGTGCGTGGGTCGGCCCGCTGCGCGGACCGGGCGGGCCGGGGGATGCCGCTACCTCAATCCCCGCGGGTGGCGGAACGGTCCGGGGGGCGGATTCCGCCTCCCGGACCGCGCCCGGGCGCCGAAGGGCGACGGCGGCCCCCGACCGTGCTCAGGACGGCCGAAGATTGGCCGAAAGCGACCTATGGGGCGGGGGGAACGGAACGCCAAATACCGCGTGGCGGGGGCGTGTTCGTTCGCATGTGCGCCCCCTTTAACCACTCTCGCACGCCTGTCCCGTGGCAGCATGGACCCGAGCCACCCGGGGTCCCGCCGACCGCGCCCTCAGCGCCGATCGTGCTGCCCGTGCCCCGGTCATGTGCCCACAGGCTGGGGAGGCGGCGGTGCGCTGGTTGGTGGGTTGGAGCAGTATCGCGGCGAGCTTCGGCACGGCCGGCCGCGTCTTTGACCGTGACCCCGGACGCGCCTTCGGACACGGATCCGCGTACGGCTCCACGTACGGCTCCGGCCAGGGCGGTTACCCCGGCCACCACGATGCCGGCGCCCCGCCCCAGGGCGGCATCGCCGACGCCGCCCACGCCGACGACCCCGGCGCCGACGCCGAACGAACCGTCCACCCCGTGGGCGCCCAGCTGCTGTGGGGAGACCCCGACCCGCTCTGGGCCGTCGGCGACTGGCGCCCCGACGAGATCCGCACCCTCACCGCCGACCCGGCCGACCCCTTCACCCGGCTCGCCGTCCTCGGCTGCTGCGGCGCCACCGACGCCGAGCTGAGAAGGGCCCTGTACGCCGCCCGCGGCGGAGCCCTGCGCCACCTCACCCAGTGGTCCGGCAGCTACACCGCCGTCGTCCAGACCGGCCGCCGGATCACCGTCGTCGGCGACCTCGCGGGCGCGCGGCCCGTCTTCTACACCCCCTGGGCCAGCGGCACCGCGTACG
This sequence comes from Streptomyces sp. NPDC048349, assembly GCF_040651925.1. NCBI lineage: Bacteria > Bacillati > Actinomycetota > Actinomycetes > Kitasatosporales > Streptomycetaceae > Streptomyces > Streptomyces sp. NPDC048349. Next base: position 9,835 of record NZ_JBEZLA010000091.1, read on the forward strand.
CCACGGCCGCCCTCCCGCTCGCCGACCTCATCGAGGCGCAGCTCGACATCGGCCACCTCGCCGCCCTGCTCGCCTGCCCCGACAGCCCGGAGGCACTGGGCGACGGCACACCGTACGCCGGGGTCCGCCGCATCCCGCCCGGGCACGCCCTCATCCTGCGCGAGGGCTCCCGTGAGATCACCGGCTACGAGCCCGTCGCCTCGCTCGCGGTGGCCGGGCCGCAGGCGGATCCCGACCGCGCGGTGGAGGGCGTACGGGAAGCGTTGGTGGACGCCGTGCGCGCCCGGCTCACGGCGCCCCGCCATGCCCCCGACACGCTGCCGCCGTACGATCCCGGCCCCGTCCCGGGCATGGGCCCCGCCGACCGGCGTGCGGCCCGGGGCGCCCCGGCGCCCGGAGTCGGCGCCGACCTGTCCGGCGGCAGCGCCTCCGCGACCCTGGCCCTGCTGGCGGCCGGCCTGCCCGGCGCCCCCGGCACCCTCATCAGCCCCGCCGGGGCCCGGCTGCTGGCGGTCACCTTCAACGACCTGGCCACACCGCAGGGCCGCGAGGAGGAACTGGAGCGGGCCCGCGCCATCGCCGCCGACCCGCGCCTGCACCACGTCGTGGTGGCGGCCGCCGAGGAGGCCCTCCCGTACGCCGAACTCGACGGCCCGCTGACCGACGAACCCGGCCCCTCCCTGGTCTACGCCGCCCGCGAGCGGCGCCGGCTGGCCGCAGGCTCCGCCGACCACTTCACCGGCCACGGCGCCCGCCAGGTCCTGGACGCGCACCCCGCCCGCCTGGCCGACCTCCTGATGGACCGCCGCCGCCGCCACCTGCTGCGCCCGGTGGCGGCGCTGGCCCGCTCGGCCTCGGCCTCCGGAGCCTCCGGCGAGTCCCTGCTGGTGCCGCTGACCGTCTACTCCGCGGCCCGCAGACTTGCCCGTACGACGTACCGCGCGGGCATGGAAGCCGCCGCGGCCCGGCTCCGCGAAGGCGGGGTCACCGAGAGATCCTCCGGTCCGGTGGACGCCTCCCTCGCCGCCCTGACCTGGTCGCGGCCCGGCCCGGCGGCGGGCTGGCTGACGGGCGAGGCACTGGCGGAAGTATCGATCCGCCTCACCGCAGCGGCCGGCCGCCCTCCCCTGTCCCTGCGCCCGGGGGAGGCCCGGGCCCGCGCGGTCCTCGCCCGGCACGCCGCCGACCACCGGGTCTTCGAGCAGGCCGTGGAGGTCCGCAGCCAGCGCCTGCACGCCCCGTTCCTGGACAACCAGGTCGTCCGCGCCGCCCGCGCCCTCCCCGAGTCCCTGCGCGTCCAGCCCGGGGCCCGCGCCGCGATCCTGCGCACCGTCCTGTCCGCGACCGGGGTGCGGGAACTCCCGCCCGGCTGGGGAGCCAGCGCCCACACCCCGAACGAGACGGCGACCCGGCTCGGGCTGCGCGCCGCCCTGAGCGAGCTGCTGGCCCTGTTCGCCGCACCGCTGCTCGCGGACGCCGGGCTGATCGACGCCCGGGTCGTCCAGCAGGCCCTGCTCGACGCGGCGGACGGCCGGCCGGTCCCGCTCGACGGGCTGGCCGAACTCGTCTCCATGGAGCTGTGGCTGCACCGGCTCCTGGCCCGCCGCGGCACCTGCTGGACGGGCACGTCCGCCGCCCGCCGCCGCGCCGTCCCGGAGGGCGTCCCCGTCCACCGCCCCGCCCTCTCCTGAACGAGGGCCGCCGCGCACTGCACGGCACCGCTGACCGGCCCGCCGCCGCTCAGCGGCAGCTGATCACCGAGTCGGCCCAGCTCGCCAGCGCGGGCAGGCGACCGGGACCGGCCCTCTCCGTCACCAGGTGCAGCGTCTCGTGCCCGGCGAGGGAGACCTCCACGGCCACCGCCCGGTCCCCGAACCCGAGGGGCGCGGACTGCCACAGCCGCCGCCCGTCGCCGTACACGGAGAACCGCACCGAGCCGTCGGTGAACATCGACAGCCCGTCCACCCCGGCGCGCGCCGAGAAGGCCGTGCACGGCCGGTTGAGGGCGATCTCCACGGAGGAACGGGAGTTCACGGTGATCCCCTGCCCGAACCGCCGGTCCCCCACCTCCAGGCCCCAGCGCTGCCACACCCAGCTGCTGCGCCAGGTCTGGATCTCCGGACCCTCGTGCTCCCCGTAGACCGAGTGACCGAGCCGCGACAGCTGGAAGCCCTGGGCGGGCTTCGGCGCGGGGGGCGGCGCGGGCTTCGCCGAGGTCCGGCTCGGAGACGGGCTGGGCGACACCTTCTGCCGGCTGGGTGCGGGGGAAGGCGACGGCCCCGGCGCAGTGTGAGCCGGCGAGGCCGGCGGCGTCCGCGAGGGCTCGGCCCGCGGCCGCGGCGGTACGGAGCCCCGCGCCGGCGCAGGCTCCGCCTCGGGCGGGCTCGGCGCGGGCGCGACCGGGGCGCTGGGCGCCACCGGCGCCGCCACCCCGGGGGCAGGCTTCGCCTGAGCCGGGGGCTCGGAGTCGTCACCGGCCAGAGCGAACACCACCCCGGCGGCCGCGGCGACCGCGATCCCGGCGGCGATGGCGGCCTTGGCCGGCATGCCCAGCCCTTCGGACACCACGGCACTCCCGGCCCCGGCCCCCGACCCGGCCCCACCGGCAGCGCCCCCCGCCCCACCGGCAGCGCCGGCCCCCGCGGTTCCCCCGGCAGCGCCCGCCCCTGCAGCCCCACCAGCAGCGCCCGCGGCCCCACCGGCAGCGCCCGCCCCCGCGGCGCCACCGGCGGCCGTGGCACCCGCGGTCGACCCGCCCGTGGCCGCGGCAGCAGCCCCGGCTCCGCCCGCGGCGACGGCCCCACCGGCCACCACCCCGGCCGCCTTGGCCGCGTACCCGGCGGCGAACCAGCCGATGACCGCGACCGGGAGCAGCGCGGGAATGCCCGCGTTGACGTCCTTGAGCTCCCCGGCGGCCAGCCGGCACTTCGCGCACTCCTCCAGGTGCTTGCGCAGCCCCCGCTCCGCGCGCATCCGCAGCCCGCCGCGGGCATAGGCGCCCAGCCGGTCCGCGTAGCGCGCGCAGTCGCCGCCCCCACTCAGCGCCGCACTCACATGTGCCTGCAGATAGGCCTGCTTGAGGCCCTCGCGCGCACGACTGGCCAGCACGGCCGTCGCGTTGGCGCTCAGTCCGAACAGCGGCGCGATCGCGCTCGGCGAGGCCTCCTCGACGGTGGTGTGCCACAGGACTGCCTGCCACCGCTCGGGCAGGCTCCGGAAGGCCTGCATGGCCAGCGACTGCTCGGCTTCCTGCATCGCCCGTACGTCCGCGCCCAGTTCGAGGGTGTCGTCCCCCGACAGCCCCGACAGCCCCGACAGTCCGGCCCCGCCCTCCGTCCCCCTGGCCGCCTGCTCCGCGAAGACGGCGAAGTCCTCGACGAGGTGCTCCCGCCTGGCGGTCTTCGCCCAGGCCGCGGCGACCCTGCGCACGGTGGTCAGCAGATAGGCCCGCACCGACTGGTCCGGCCCGGCCCCGCCCCGTACCGCCTGAAGCGTCCGCGCGAACACCTCGGCGGTCAGGTCGTCGGCGGTGTGCCCGTCCCGGCAGCAGGTTCGCGCATAGCGCCGTACGGCATCGGCGTGTCGGCGGAACAGCTCCTCGTACGCACCGTCGTCACCGCCCCGCATCCGGGCGATCAAATCGCCGTCGGACGGCGGCAGCTCACCCGCGAGGCCGGCCGAGGCGGAGTGCCGGCCACGCGGCTCGCGCTGTGCGGGTACCTGCTCGCGCTGAGCGGGCACCTGCCGGGCGGGCAGACTGCCCGCTCCGGCCTCGCCTCCGGCGCCACCGAGTGGCTCTTCCCGCCCGTCAACGCTCATCGCGGAAGCCCCCGCACGACACACTCAACCGGTACACCGATCAAGCGTGTCACACGGCGCCCACGCGTCGAACCCTTCTGCGTGCCATCCACTCATCCGGGCACATTTCGACGAAAAGCCCTACTGGCGCACGGATTGACGCCCAGTCGAGCCGGTGCAGCGACCGGCAGGGTTCACCGGGCCGCGGCGGCCGCCCCGGCATCAATGCCGCGGCCACCGCACCCCGGTGAGGTCACACCGTTCGGGACCGCAGCCCCTCGAGCAGGATGTCGAGCAGCCGCGTCGAGGCCGCCGCCTGCTGCGCCGGGTCGGGCAGCGCGGGCGCCGCCGTCGCTATCACGAGCAGCACATCGGCCACCGTGACGTCCTTCCGCAGCTCGCCGGCCGCGCGGGCCCGGTCGACCAGACGCCCGACCACCTCGAGCAGCGCGCCCGCGCCCGCGTCCTGCGAGGGCTCGTCCTCACTCACCGGCCGCGCACCCACGACGCGCAGCTCCGGAGCCGCGCCGGCCGTGACGGCCTGACGCTGGTGCGGAACCCGCACCGCCTCGGCCTCCTCGACCCCGTCCTCGCTCGCCGAGCCCACCCGCAGCACCTGCGGCGGCAACAGCCGCCCCGCGCCCGAGGCCACGGAGGTGCGCAGGAAGCGCGACAGCGCCTGCCACGGCTCCTCCTCCTGGCCCAGCGCGGCCTTGGCCTGCTCGGTCAGCCGCGCGGTCTCTTCCTCCGCTATCCGCCGGACCAGCACGTCCTTGCTGGGAAACCGCCGGTACACCGTGCCCACGCCGACCCGCGCCCGCCGCGCCACGTCCTCCATCGGAGCCCCGTAACCCAGCTCGCCGAAGACCTCGCGCGCCGCACGCAGCACGTGCTCGAGATTGCGCTGGGCATCGACGCGCAGCGGCGTGGACCGGCCTACGCCGTGCGTCGTGCTGCCGCCCGCGATACCGCGGTCGTTGGCCTCGACCGACAGCGCGGTCGCAGAGCCATGGAAATCGGAAATGTTCATCTGTTTCCCCCGGTAATCATCTGTCTCCCCCCGGAGACACTCCCCGCCTTCACGCCGAGGGGGCCACGGTCATGTGGGCCCGGTCTTACTCCTCGACGAGATACGAACATAGTTGAGCCAGAGTCAATTCAGAAGAGGCAGCCCCGGACGGAGCACCGCCCGATCGGAGCATTCACCCCCACTTTTCCGTTCCGTACCCTCGGAAGCGCCTGCTCCGCACCCTCTGACCTGCGGATCTATATCCCCTCCCGGCGTCCGGTTCCACCTCGTCCCAGCACCCCCGCCGGTCACACAATTCGTCGGGCCTGTGGACAAACTCCCGGCCACGTTGCGTCATGGGATGGTGAAGGCTGCTAACTCCCGGGGCGCGGCCCCCGGTACCCCGCCCCGCACCCGCATCCTGGTCGTCGGCGGCGGTTACGTCGGCATGTACACGGCCCTCCGGCTCCAGAGAAAGCTGAGAACCGAAGAAGCCGAGGTCACGGTGGTCACCCCCGAGCCCTACATGACCTACCAGCCCTTCCTGCCCGAAGCGGCCGCGGGCTCGATCTCGCCCCGCCACGTCGTGGTCCCCCTCCGCCGCGTCCTCGACAAGTGCCGCATCGTCATCGGCGAGGCCCGGCGCATCGACCACTCCAAGCGCACCGCCACCGTCACCACCCTCGCCACCGAGGAGGAGGGCGCCGGCGCCACCGAGATCGAGTACGACGAACTCGTCCTCGCCCCCGGCTCCATCTCGCGCACCCTGCCCATCCCGGGCCTCGCCGACTACGGCATCGGGTTCAAGACCGTCGAAGAGGCCATCGGCCTGCGCAACCACGTCATCGAACAGATGGACATCGCCTCCTCCACCCGCGACCCGGCCCTGCGCGACGCCGCCCTCACCTTCGTCTTCGTCGGCGGCGGCTACGCGGGAGTCGAGGCACTCGGCGAACTCGAGGACATGGCCCGCTACGCCTCGCGGTACTACCACAACATCAAGCCCGAGGACATGAAGTGGGTTCTGGTCGAGGCCAGCGACCGGATCCTCCCCGAAGTCGGCCCCGAAATGGGTGTCTACACGGTCCGCGAACTGCGCCGCCGCAACATCGACCTGCGCCTGGAGACCCGGCTCGACTCCTGCGAGAACCGCGTCGCCGTCCTCAGCGACGGCGCCCGCTTCCCCACCCGCACCGTCGTGTGGACCGCCGGCGTCAAACCGCACCCGATCCTCAGCGCCTGCGACCTGCCGAAGAACGAGCGCGGCCGTCTGGCCTGCACCTCCTTCCTCACCGTCGAAGGAGTGGAGCACGCCTGGGCCGCCGGCGACGCCGCCGCCATTCCCGACATCACCGCGCCCGAGCCCGGCCGCGAATGCGCCCCCAACGCCCAGCACGCCGTCCGCCAGGCCAGGGCCCTCGCCGACAACCTCATCGCCGCCCTGCGCGGGGAAGTCCTCACGGAGTACGCCCACAAGTACGCCGGTTCCGTCGCCTCCCTCGGCCTGCACAAGGGCGTCGCCCACATCTACGGCCGCAAACTCAAGGGCTACCCGGCCTGGTTCATGCACCGCGCCTACCACCTCAGCCGCGTCCCCACCTTCAACCGCAAGATGCGCGTCCTCGCGGAATGGACCCTCTCAGGTCTTTTCAAGCGGGAGATCGTCTCCCTAGGCTCACTCGAACACCCCAGGGCAGAATTCGAACTCGCCGCAGGCGGCGGCCGCAAGGAACCCCCGCCGAACCCCGCCCCCAACCCCCCGCAGGACAGCCAGGGCTGACGTTGTCAGTGCGGTCGGCCACACTGGACGTGTGACCATAGGTGGGCTCACACCTGCACAGAGTGACAACGTCCAGTCAGCGACTCACCACGAGCGACACAGCGACCACTTGCGACACCACGAGGCTTGAACGCAGTGAACTTCACGCGCTGGAGCGCCCGGTTTCCCGGAACGCAGCGCCGCGCCGCCGCCCGGTCCGAACACGCCGCCGCCCAGGCCAAACGGGGTGAAGGCTCCGTCCCGGCAGCCCGCGGCGGCCGCGCCGACCCCGCAGCCGAGCGGTCCGCGCACGCCCCCGACGGCTCCCCCAGCGACCCCACGGTCGCCGGGACCGGCAGCGGCTCCGGCGCCACCCCGGCCCTCGCCCCCACCCGGCGGACCGGCGCCCTCACCGCGGTGCCCTCCCTCGACGAGCTCTCCGTCCGCGAGGTGCTCGGCCGGCTCCCCGCCCTGGTCGCCCTCGTCCACGGCCCCGAGCACCGCGTCGCCTACGTCAACGACGCCTACGTCGCCGGATTCGGCAACCGCACCCCCGGCGCCCCCGCGCACGAAGCCCTCCCCGAAATCGGCGAGCTCGGCCTCCTCCCGCTCCTCGACCAGGTCCAGCGCAGCGGCAAGCCCCGTACCGCCAAGAACCGCACCGCACCGGGCGGCACGCACTCGTACACCGTCACCTGCACCCCGGTCGAGTTCCCCAAGACCGGCACCGACACCGACGGCCCCGCGGACCCCCGCCACACCGGCATCCTGATCCACCTCGCCGACGTCACCGACCACGCCGAAGCCGTCGACCGCCTCCGCGCCAGCGAACGCCGCCAGCGCGAGGCCGCCGTCACCCTCCAGCGCTCCCTGCTCCCCCAGGAGCTCGAACAGCCCGACGACCTGCGCGTCGCCGCCACCTACCAGCCCGGCGGCACCGAAGCGGCCGTCGGCGGCGACTGGTACGACGTCATCACCCTCGGCGCCGGCCGCACCGCCCTCGTCATCGGCGACGTCATGGGCCGCGGGGTCCGCGCCGCAGCCGTCATGGGCCAGCTGCGCACGGCCGTCCGCGCGTACGCCCGCCTCGACCTCCCGCCCCACGAGGTCCTGCAGCTCCTCGACGGCCTCGCCGCCGAAATCGACGCCAGCCAGATCGCGACCTGCGTCTACGCCGTCCACGACCCCAACGAGGGCCTGCTCGCGTACGCGTCCGCCGGCCACCTGCCCATCCTGGTGCGCGACGAGGACGGCACCGTACGCAGAGCCGCCGATCCCACCGGCCCGCCGCTCGGCACCGGCGGCTGGCTCCACACCTCCGGCACCATCGCCCTGGGCCCCGGCTCCACCGCGGTCCTCTACACCGACGGCCTGGTCGAACGCCGCGGCGAGGACATCGACGAAGGCGTCGCCGCTCTGGAACGCGCGCTCTCCGGCGCCCAGGGCACCCCGGCCGTCATCTGCGACCGCCTCATGCGCGCCCTCGGAGTCGACGCCGACCACGACGACGACGTCGCCGTGATGGTCCTCCAGCAGCCCGCCCGCACCGGCGCGGACGCCGAGCTCTTCCACAACGCCGCCCTGGAACTCCTCGGAGGCATCGAAGCCGCCCCGCGCGCCCGGGCCTTCGCCCAGGGAGTCCTCAGCTCCTGGCGCTTCCCCGTCGAGCTGTGCGACCTCGGAGTCCTCGCCGCCAGCGAGCTCGTCGCGAACTCCCTGCAGCACGGCACCCCACCCATGCGCCTGCGGTTGCGCCGTACCGACCGCCGCCTGATCATCGAGGTCACCGACGGGGACGACCACCTGCCGCGCCGCCGCCGCGCCGAACCGGGCGACGAGACCGGCCGCGGCATCTCGATCGTCGCCACCATCGCCTCGTCCTGGGGCACCCGCCGCACCCCGGGCGGCGGCAAGGCCGTCTGGTGCGAGTTCGCCCTGCCGGACAAATAGCCGACGAGCCGCGCGGCACCCGAACGCCGAGGCGGCACCCGGACGCCGACGCGGCACCCGGACGCACGGAAGGCCCCGGTCCGCCGGACCAGGGCCTTCCGCTCTCTTCTCCGACGCGTCCTGCGTACGGGTCCTACGGGCGCCTACGCGTTCACGGGCTCGGCGGCCTTGGCCACGACGGCCGGACCCGCCGATCCGCCCGTCGCGACCGGGCCGCCCTGGGCCACGACCCTCGACAGCGACGGGTTGTCCTGCACCGCCGTCAGCTGCCCGCCGAGCCGCAGCGCCAGCCAGGCGATCCCGAGCGACACGGCGATGAAGATCCCGATGTAGAGCATCGGAACCCCCGCGCCGAGCGGCACACCGAGCGGCCCCAGCGCCAGCGCCATCTGCTTGACCAGCGCGAAGGCCGAGTTGTACTGACCCACGGAGCCCTCCGGAGCCAGGTCCGCCACCAGCGGCGCCAGCGTCGGGGACAGCATGGCCTCGCCGATGCCGAAGAGCGCGTACGTGGTGATGAACGCGGCGGCGGCCATCATGGCGCTGCCGTGCCCCAGCCCGGAGAACCCGGCGACGACCCACGCCACCGTCCAGATCAGACCGACCAGCGCGATCACCCGCGACCGGCGCCGCTTCTCGACGAGCCGGAGCACCACGAACTGCGCGACGACGATCGCACCGGTGTTGGCCGCCAGTGCGAAGCCGAGGGTGGAGGGGGAGATCCCGGCAGCCTCGGTACCGAAGGCGGCCAGACCCGACTCGAACTGCCCGTAGCAGGCGAAGAAGAGCACGAAGCCGAGCACGCACAGCTGGACCATGGCCTTGTGCCCCAGCAGCCGCTTGAACCCGCCGCCCGGCTGCGCCGAGCCCTTCGGCATGGCGTCCTTGAACCCCGCCACCTGCGGCATCCGCACGGAGGCGATGACCCCCGCCAGCACCAGGAACATCACGGCCTCGATGCCGAACAGCAGGGTGAAGCTGCCGGGTCGGCTCTCGTCGACGATCTGGCCGCCGATGAGCCCGCCGATGCCCAGACCCAGGTTCTGCATGAAGAACTGGAGGGCGAAGGCACGGGTCCGGGTGGACGGCGTGGAGCACCAGACGATCATGGTGGCGAGGGCCGGCTGCATCACGGCCTGCCCCGCGCCCAGCGCCAGGGCCGACAGCAGGATCGGCACGAGGCCGGTGGACAGGCCCAGCGAGAGCGCGCCCGCGGAGGCGGCGACCGCGGCGCCGATGACCACGGGCACGGGACCGCGTCGGTCGATGACCCGGCCGGTGAGGGGCAGCGCGACGAGGGCGCCGAGGGCGAAGGCCACGAACGCACTCGTGGCAGCCATGGATCCCAGACCTCGCACCTGCGCCACATAGATGTAGAGGAACGGAACCGTGAAGCCGATGCCGAACGCGGTCAGCGCGTTCCCGGCCTGGATCCGCCGCATCGCGGCGCCCATCACCTTGGTCACTTCTCACCTGCCTTGATAACTGAAGACTGAAGACTTCATACCTAAACTTCAAGCCTTAACAGTACACATCGAAGGAGTTAGATGCCAATGGGCTCGTGCCATACTTCGACGCATGGGTGACACCCCCGACGGCACTACGCCCGTCCACGAGCCGAGCCTCGACGAGCAGATCGCCGTCTACCAGCGCGAGTTCCAGGACCTCGATCCCCAGGTCGAGAAGGTGGTCTCGGCGCTGAGCCGCCTGAACCGCCGCATGAACGTCGCGTACGGACGCCAGACCGCTGCCCTGGGCATCAGCAACGCGGAGTGGGAGGTCCTCAAGGCCCTCGTCCTCTCCGGGTCCCCCTACCGGATGGGCCCGAGCGAGCTGGCGAAGCAGCTGGGCCTCACGCCGGCGGCGATGACCCACCGGATCGACCGCATGACGGCTGAAGGACTGGTCACGCGAGAGCGGGACGAGTCGAACCGGGTCCGCGTGATCATCGAGCTCACCGACGAAGGCCGCAGCAAGTGGCTCGACGCGATGCGCGCGGCCACGGTCTTCGAGGAGGACCTCCTCCAGGACCTCTCCACCGCGGAACGCGGGGTGCTCGGCGACATGCTCACCCGGCTGCTGGACCGCGTGGAGGACCTCCAGTCACCCAGCTGACCACCGGGGTTGACACACCCCATGCGGGTCCGTAAGGTTCTTCGAGTTGTCCCAGAGCCGGAAGGTTTCGGCGACAACAACATCCCGCCGCCTCGTTGCGGCACCCAACTCAGCACGATCTCCCACTGGGAACGAATTCGGCGTGCCCGAATTCATTTCCGAAGGCCGATTATGAATCGCCGGGGAAATCCACTAGAGTTCGGGAGTCGGAAGGGCCCAACAGCCCCGAAGACGAACCCCGCTGACTGGGGGTCAGGCCCGAAAGAGTCTGATAGAGTCGGAAACGCAAGAACACAGAACGAAAGCCCGGAGGAAAGCCCGAGAGGGTGAGTACGAAGGAAGCGTCCGTTCCTTGAGAACTCAACAGCGTGCCAAAAATCAACGCCAGAAGTTGATACCCCGTCCACTTCGGTGG
>NZ_JBEZLA010000092.1:0-20547 GCF_040651925.1 Streptomyces sp. NPDC048349
CCGCTCATCCCCCCGCGTGTGGGGTGCGGACCCCGGGAGCCCGACCCCACTTGGGCGCCGGGACCCCCTCGTCGAGGGCGACCAGGCCCCGAGGTGGGCAGCGTGGCGGAGCCGGCCGCCTGCCGATTCGGACGCCGGTGTTGAAGCGACCCCGCACAGACTCCCGCGGAGGGCAAGCGGTCGCCGGCTGTAGCTGCGGCAGCTTGACCTATTAGCCCTTGACGATCTCCCCGAGGTCGACCTCGTCGCCGGTGCGTTCGTTGATGCGGCGGTTGCGGATCCGGTCGGCGGTGCCGCGGTGGAGCTGGTGGAAGCGGATGGTGTGGCTGTCGGTCGTGGTGCAGAGCGCGATCGGCTGGGAGACGATGCCGAAGCTGACGACCCCGGTCCATAGGGTCTGGCCATCATGGGTCACCACCTTGACCTGCGGTGCCGTGGTTTCCGCTTCTTCCCGGCCCGCGGCTGCCGAGTCGATCTAGCCGATCTTGGGTTCGGTTTTGATCACGGACGTAGGGATAGCGGCCGGCACCAGATGGGTGCACGGTGTGGGCCTTCGAATCCGCCAGCCGGGTGTATAGGTTTACCGCAGGAATGATCGCCCTCCCTGATGGGCCGGGCGTCACGCGAGCAGCGGTGCCACATCATGCGCGACGGTTCGGGCCGTCACACGCGGTCCACCATCCCGGCATCGTCTACGGTGGCGGGACCCGGCCCCTGCTGGTGGTACAGCCAGGCTGTCAGTGCTGCCTGAAGTTCGCCGGCTTCGCGGGCGTCGAGGTTCTGGCTGGTGGAACCTGCGTGCAGGCGTACGCCCGTAGCCGTGATCGTCCAGCCCACGCCGCGCCGCGGGCCAGGGTCAGGCCCCCTCCGTCGGCCAGGGTGCGTAGTGCTTCCCGTACGCGCGGCGGGACGCGGCCGGTGCCGGGCGGGAAGAGGGTACGAGGGCGGGGCGTGAGGCCGATCGCCATGTAGAAGGTGGTCAGGGCGTCCTCGAGCGAGCCGGGACCGGCGGGTGCGGCGCCAGTGAAATCGGCGATCCGCGGCAGCTACCAGATCATCAGTGACTACCTGCGGCCACGCCGTCGACGTCGCATCCGCGTCGTCGGGCCCGCGCCGCCAGGGGTCCGGCAAGTCACTGGGTGGATCATGCGTCACCCCGACCGGCTCTCGGAGAGTGAGGGCCGGCAGCTGACCGAAGTCCTCCCCCGTTGCCCGGAACTGGCTGCGACCCACCGTCTCGTCCGCAGCTTCGCCGAGATCCTCTCCGCCCGCACCGGCCAGCATCTCAAAGACTGGGTCGTCAGCGCGCGAGCCGAGGAACTTCCCGGCCTCCACTCTTTCGCCACCGGCCTGGAGAAGGACTGGACGCCGTCGTCCAAGGCCTGACCAGCCAGTGGAACTCCGGCCCCGTCGAGGGCCGGGTCAACCACATCAAGATGGTCAAACGCCAGATGTTCGGCCGCGACAAACTTCCGCTCCTCCGCAAACGGGTACTCCTCACCGCCGCCCGATGATGGCCCTGCTCAAGCAGGACGAAGCCGTCGGAGTACGTACTGCGACGGCCAGCAGAGGGCTCGAACAACCACGTTTGTGACGACGAAGTACCCCGGACTCACCCAGCCGTCCCTTTTACTGACGAGCCCCGGACCGTCCTCACGGTAGTAGCAGCGCAACATGCGGCGCCGCAACGGCGTCCCGGCGACCAACAGAACCGGAGCAACGACGACTGCACCGACCGTCACGGCAAGCCGGACCGCCCGGATCCCGACCACGCTCTCTATCCGCATCGCCCCAGTCTGCCGATCAGAAGAGACTCGTCCACCGCTCCCACGGAATGTGTGCCAGAACCGAGTTCGGGCGTCACTTGCAGCCCAGCGGGCGTTGTCCGTGCCAGCGCCCAGCTGCCTCGCACGAGCCGCTACCTGTTTTGGTCTCACCCGGTCTTGGTGGGGTCAGCGGGCGAGGGAGACGGCGAAGGGCTTGAAGCCGTGGCGGCGCAGGATGTGGGGCACGACAAGGATCATGGCCTCGGTGGCGCGGGCCGTGGTGATGCCGCCGAGGTCTTCGATCCGTTCGGGCTGCCAGCCGAGGTCGCCGAGCAGGCCGGTGACGGTCTTCTTCGCGTGTTCGTCATCGCCCGAGAGGTAGGCGGTCGGTGGGGTGGCGAGGGTGTCGGGGGCGGTCATGACCATGAAGAGCATGGTGTTGAGGGTCTTGACCACGTGGGTGTCGGGGAGCGCGGCCTGGAGCTTCTCGGCGAGGCTGCTGCCGGGATAGCACAGGTCGCCGGGCAGGCCGTCACCGTCGTCGCGGGTGGCGTTGGAGACGTCGACGAGGATCTTGCCGGCGAGTTCGGTGCGCAGGTCGGTGAGGCGGTCCAGGGAGCTGTCGCCGGGTGTCGCGTTGATCACGATGTCCGCGGTGCGGGCGGTGGTGCGCTGGTCGGCGAAGGCGATCCGCGGGGCGGCGGGCGCGGAGGTGCGGGCGGCGGGGTCCTCGGGGCTGCGGCCGCCGAGGGTGACGTGGTGTCCGGCTGCGGAGAGCTTGCCGGCGAGGTTGGCGCCGACGCGGCCGGCGCCCAGGATGCCGATGTGGGTCATGCGGTGTGCTCCTTGCGGTATCGAGTGGGAGGGTGGGCGGGTCGCAGGTAGGTACGTCTGCTCAGGCGATCGGAGAGAGGACCTTGAGGGCGGCGGCGTGGATGCCGGGGGCGGCGGTCAGGAAGTCGCGGCTGGCGGTGTTCCAGGGTTCGCCGGCCAGGTCGGTGACGGTGCCGCCGGACTCGGAGACCAGCAGGGCGCCGGCGACCAGGCCGGAGCGGACGTCGGAGAACTGCCAGAACGCGTCCATGCGTCCGGCGGCGACGTGGATGAGCTGCATCGTGGCGGGAACGGACACCCGTACGACCAGGCCGTTGACGAGCATCGCGGTGACGGAGTCGCCGATACGCCGGAAGGTGCGCTCGTCCTCGCCGGGCTTGGCCTGACCGGTGCCGACGAGCGCGGCGCCCAGGTCGGTCTTGGCGGACACCGTCAGGGGACGGTCGTTGAGGTGGGCGCCTCCGCCGGCGACGGCGGTGTAGGTGTCGCCGGTCAGCGGCAGGTGGACGACGGTGAGTACCGGCTGGTTGTCGCTGACCAGGGTGGCGGTGACGGCCCAGTCGTCCATGCCGTGGACGTGGTTGATGTTGCCCTCGGCGGGGTCGACGACCCACCACTCCCCGGCCGGGAGCGCGCCGCCGGCCAGCTCGTCCTCGGCCCACTGAGACCCCGGCCGGGCCGCCAGCAGCGGTTCCCGCAGTACGTCCAGCACCGCGTCGTCGTTGGCGTGTATCTCGCCGACGACCTCGTCGAGGCTCACGCCCCGGGCGTGCGGGGTGTGACGGTCGCGCAGCGTGGCGCCGGCGGTCTTTACTGCGGCGGTCACGTCGGCGAGGAGCGTCGTACCGGCGGCGAAAGGCATGGCTGTGCTCATGGTGGGCTCCTTGGGGTTGGTCGGACCGGGTTCGGATCGGCCTGATCGGTGTGATCGGTGTGATCGGGGGCGGTTGTCTCGCCCCCGCACTTCGAAGGTAGGCCGCCCGATCATTGACAACAAGTGCATGCTTGTCACTTGTAAAGTTACTCTCATGCAACTGGACTTGAATCTGCTCACGGCCCTGGACGCCCTGCTGGAAGAGGGCAGCGTCGCCGGCGCCGCAGCACGTCTCCACGTCACCTCGCCGGCGATGAGCCGCACCCTGGGCCGCATCCGCAAGGCCACTGGTGATCAGATCCTGGTCCGCACCGGCCGCAGCATGGTCCCCACCACCCGCGCGCTGGCCATGCGCGCCGAGGTCCACGCCCTCGTGCAACAGGCGCACCAGCTTCTTTCCGCGCAGCAGGAACTCGACCTGGCGGCTCTGGACCGGGTGTTCACCGTGCGCTGGCACGACGCCCTGACCGCCGCCTGCGGCACCGCCCTGACTACGGCCGTCCACCGCCAGGCCCCCGGTGTCCGGCTGCGCCTGTCCGCCGAACCCGGAACGGACGACGCCGAGCTGCGCCGGGGTGAGATCGACCTCGAATCAAGCTCCAGGCGACCGACGCTCCCCGATATCCGCCACCGCCTCGTCGGCAGAGACCGGCTGGTCGTCGCCGTCCGCCCGGGCCACCCCCTCACCGAAAGCCCGATGAGCCTCGAGAGCTACGCGGCCGCCGAACACCTCACCGTCTCGCGGCGCGGAAGCCTGCGCGACCCGATCGACGACGCCCTGACCGCGCGCGGCCTCGAACGACGCGTCGTCGCCGCCGGACCCACCGCCGCCTTCGCGCTGCAACTCGCCCTCAGCACCGACCTGGTGGTCGCCCTTCCCGACGCGGTCACCCGCACGGCGCGGGACCAACTCGGCCTGGTCACGCTGCCGCTGCCACTGCCGTTGCCCGATGTCCCGCTGTACCTGCTGTGGCACCAGCGCTACGACGACGACCGCGCCCACACGTGGCTGCGCGAAACCGCCGCCGAAACCGTCCAGGCACTGTTCGCACCCCCGACCGCCTCTCAACAGGCCCTCACCAACCGGTCCGGGCAGTGACGGATGCGCCCGGCGAAGGCCCGCGGCAGCTGACTCCCGTTCTTGTGAACGCCACCTGTGCGCGCGAGCGTGCGACTGCCAATGTGGTGTCAAAACGACGTCGCTCCTCGTGTACCAAGCCAGCCGGTGGCTGGCCGCACAGCGCCGCGACTTCGGCCGGCTCAGCCAGGAGCAGCAGCGCCGGCTCCCGCAAAGTCGACCGGGCGGCTCAACGCGCCGGAATCGCGGCAGGCTGCCCCACACCACCTGCCGCCGGTTGCATCGACGGGTGCTCCCGGCCGGGCGCCACGGGCAGCCCGGGGTTAGCCGGCACCCGAGCCGACCGAGGCCGAACCTCCGGAGGTCCAGCGGGAGTTTGGCTGCGGCCGATCGCGCGTGCTGCGCTCGGTGCGCAGCACCACCACGACCCCAGCCGGGCCGAGCAGAGCCTCCAACGCGTCGGCGAGCCGCTGCGGGTCGCCGCCGAACGGGAGCTCGAGCCGCTCCGGGGCGCCCCGGAGGAGGAGTCCCAGCGCGAGCGTGGAGACGGCCGGCTTGTAGTCCCCCTGGTACGGCTCTACCACCTTGTGCGTCAGCCGCACCTGGCGCAGGGCCTTGACGGGCAGCCAGGCGTCCGGCCCGGCGGCGCGGACCAGCCGCAGCGACGCGGGCACGCTGGCCGGCGCGAACTCCACCCGCAGGATGTCCCGGGCCCGGGAAAAGGCCAGCGCCGGCCAGCCGATCAGGTACTCCAGCCCGGCGATCACCCCCACCACCACGAACACGGTCGACGCCCGCGCCCCGGCCAGCGCCATCCAGAAGGCGACGACCAGAGTCGGCGCGCCCAGGACGAGCGGAGTGAGCAGCGCCAGCCCCGCCGAGATCAGCGCGTTCCACACCGGCCCCGTCGGGCCGGTGCGCAGGACCAGATCCGTCGAGTCGGGGCCTTGTCTCAACAAGGGATCGGTGGCCATGCCTCCAGCGTAGGACCGGCGCACAAGAGCGCCTCGGCCATATCCGGCCGGGGCCACGACTTCTGACGGCCCGTAACCCTCCGTCGGCGGGCGGGGCGGGCTCACGGGGCTCGAACACCGGCGGCTGATCCAGCCGACGGCTCCTCGAAGCGGTGGGGCCGCGACCGGCACAGGGGTCCTGTCGCGGCCCCACCGCGCCGTGGCCCGTACCGCACCCCGCCCCACCGTTCTTCGAGTACTCGAACCGGCGATGCACCACACCTGTTGCAGCGACTGGCGCTGGCGGTCCGCGCGCTGAGCTGCACAAGCCGACCTTCGTCTGCCTCGCGCCACGCCGTCTCCCCCAGACAATCCCCTGCTGTCGGAGAGCCTACGGCTGCAGCGCGAGGACGGCGGGATCCACCCGCCAGATCTGCACCGCCGGGACATCGTCGCCTTCTGCAACCGGCTCGCGTTCCTGACCGAGACCGGCAGGATCAGCGCCCGGACACGCAGCAAGGTCGTTCGCAACGTCGCGCTCGTGCAGACCCGCATCCGCACCCTGGGGCTGACTCATCCCGGACAGCCGATGGCAGGCCTGCCCACCGACTTCCGCCTGCAGCGGGAAGACACCCCGGATGAGCCCGAGGACACCGAGGCCGGCAAGGACCTCCCCGACGCGGTCATGCGCCAGCTGTGCGACCACCTCGACGACCTGGAGCAAGTCATCAGCCGTGAGGTCCGCGTGGGCACCGAACGGTGCTGTGACCGGGAACGTTTGCCGGGTTGCTCGTTGTGCTGGTCGGATGTGACGACTTCGACTGGCATGGGGAGGCGGGATGGGGTTACCGGTCAGGGCCCGCGGGCTGACCGAGCAGGAGGGGCAGAAGCTGCAGCACATCGTTCGGCGAGGCAGCACCAGCTCGGTGCGGTTCAGGCGGGCGATGATGCTGCTGGCCTCCGCTGGTGGCAGCACGGTCCCGGTGATCGCGCGGCTGGTCCAGGCGGACGAAGACACCGTCCGCGACGTGATCCACCGCTTCAACGAGATCGGGCTCGCATGCCTCAACCCTCGGTGGGCGGGAGGCCGTCCCCGCCTGCTGAATCGTGACGACGAGGACTTCGTCGTCCAGACGGCCACCACCCGCCCAACCCTGCTGGGCAAGCCCTTCACCCGCTGGTCGGTCCGCAAACTCGCCGATCACCTGCGGCGCAACATTTCCCGGCCCGTCCGGATCGGCCGGGAAGCCCTTCGCTGCCTGCTGGCCCGCCGGGAGATCTCCTTCCAGCGCACGAAGACCTGGAAGGAGTCCCCGGACCCGGCCTTCGATGCCAAGCTCGCCAGGATCGAGTACGCGATCAACGAACGGCCCGACCGCACCTTCGCCTTCGACGAGTTCGGCCCCCTCGGCATCCGGCCCACCGCCGGATCCTGCTGGAAGAAGCAGGGCAGGCCCGACCGGCTGCCGGCCACCTTCCGCCGCACCCACGGCATCACCTACTTCCACGGCTGCTACTCGGTCGGCGACGACAAGCTGTGGGGCATCAACCGAAGACGCAAAGGCATTGACCACACATGGGCCGCCCTGCGATCGATCCGCGCCGCTCGCCCGGACGGCGCCCCGATCTACGTGATCCTCGACAACCTCTCTGCCCACCTAAACTGGAGAATCCGCAGGTGGGCGGACCGGAACAAGGTCGAGTTGTGCTTCACGCCGACCTACGCGTCCTGGGCGAACCCCATTGAGGCCCACTTCGGGCCGCTGCGGCAGTTCACCCTGGCTAACTCACACCATCCCAACCACACCGTCCAGACCCGGGCCCTGCACGCCTACCTGCGCTGGCGCAACCAGAATGCCCGCCACCCAGATGTCCTCGCCGCCCAACGACGCGAACGCGCCCGCATCCGAAGCGAGAAAGGCGTCCGCTGGGGCGGCAGACCACTACCAGCCGCGGCCTGACCACCCGACCCGGCAAGTTCCCGGTGACAGCACTACAACTGGTCCGTGTCCGGAGGGACGCCGATACTCCGTCGCATGATCTGGCGCATCTCGCTGAGCTGGTCCCAGAACGCCACGATCTCAGTGTGCACCTCCTCCAGGGACTCGCCCTCCAGGTGCGGCGGGAAGCCGCTGTCGAGACGCTTGAATACCCCATACATCCAGTTGAGCCCGCGATGGACCCTGTCGACGGTAGCGAGCACGTCGTCCGGGACCCGCATCTGCGCCTCGGAATACCTCGCACGGTGCTCGCGCCGCGCGTCGTCGAGACGTGACCTCAAGTCGTCGGTGACGCGCCCATCCCGGAGCGCGTGCCAGAAGTGGTTCAGCTCAGAGTGGTAGTCCAGAGAGGCGGTGTTCAGTGTGATGTAGCACGTCCGGAGGGCCTCCACCGTCGCGCGCTTCGTCTCGTACTGCCGCTCCTCAGCGCGCTGCTGCTCGGAATGGTCCAGCTCCTTGGACTTGACCTTCTCTGCGAGCCGCTGCGTCATGAGCCCTGATGCGAGCGTGCCGACGATACCCAGGAACGCGATCACCAACGGAACCACCGTACTGCTCACCTGGGGCCACCCTCTCTTTCCCGCACCGAGTATGGCGGTGTCACGCCGCCACGCCTTGCCGGTGGTGCCACACCCGCCCAAATGCTGCTGGAGTCAACACTTCCAACAAGCACAACGAGCAACCCGGCAAACGTTGCCGGTCACAGCACGTACCGGTGCGTCGCCTACGACGCGATCCCGAGCCACGCCCTGCCGGTACTGCCGCCGGAGCCAGAGACGTGGGGGTCGGTGCTGCGCCCCGTGCACGGCCGGCGGCGCCGGTCGGTCCTCCATGAGAGCACTTGCCGCCATAGGAAAGGGTCGGGCACGGAACTGCGGACCGAGGAGGCTTTGGACGCCCCGATGCGGCCCGGTGTCGACGCATGCCACGACTGCGACGCGGCCGCCGCCCTCATCCCCGCATTGCAGATGGGAGAGGGGCATGGCTGAGGGGCGGACCCTTCGTGGTACCGGATATCGACACCGGACACAGGGTGCCTCACTCACCTCGCCCAGGCTCCCCTGCGGCTCAGGCTTGCCCGGCGGCCGGATCCCACTGGGGGTGGGCATGGCCGGTGCCGTCGGCACCGGCCGCCCCCGGGCGCGCCGGGGAGCGTGCGAGTGTGGCGCGAGCTGCCGCATCGTGAGATTCGTCCGGTAGTACACAGCCACAACCAGTACGCGGTCCGCCAGCGGCTGACACCACGGCCGGCCACCCCCGGGCTCCTTCCCGACCCGCTCCCGCACCACTTCACCAGCCTCGCGAACCGGTCCATTCGCAAACGCGTAAACGTCTCCGCCCAAAACGACTCAGCCCGCAACACCCCACCGATACGGGAAAATACCCCGAAGAAGCCTTCTGCAAGACCCTTTAGAGCTCGCACCATGATCACGGTTGGTGCTTCTTGAGGCGCCTTCCAGCAGATGAGGCCGCAGGCCAGTGAGACGCAATGCGAAAATTGGTCCGCCGCGTCGCTTCACCCCAGGCCTGCGATAACGCTTTCGTGGTTCATTCCGAGTTACTCAGGCCGGAGGATTCCTTCGGGGAATTCTTGGGCCCAATCCGCGTACTCTTGGAAAGCCAAATTGCCGACCGCCAGATTGGCCTGCACGTGGTGAACTCCTGCGGGGGTAGTGCGGAATTCTCGGTCCCGCTCGATAGCGTCCGCGCCGTATTCATCATCTTCCCAATTGCTCGTATTCACCGCCAAAAGTGCATGATTGTCTGAATGTACGGCGAGGCGGTCGACAATGAATACCACGCTCAACTCTTCATCCGAGGAGGCCACCTCTCGAATCTCGTCGACGGTGGCACCCGCCCAGGCGGGGTCGTTGACGATGGTGAAGACTGGCTCGTGGGCATCGACCCCTCCCCATGGTTGATCGATTTCCGCCACGACAAGTTGCCATGCCTCCTCGTTCTGATAGTCGGTCCGAATGATCACCGCGCCGGATTCAAGGGGGTCGGTTACAACTGGGAGGGTTCTCATGTGGCTGGGCTCCTTGACTGGATGGTTTCGAAGGTGCAGGCCGAAGGCATCGATCCGCACGAGGTTCAGGATTCCCTACGGTTGCGCCCTCCGATGGCTGTCGGAGGCGCTGGCAGGAAGATGCTAGCCGGGAAGAGCGCGGGATGCAGGACACCAGATTCGGCGTCCTGCATCCCATGCACGTCCATCAGGATTAGTGATCGCTACTCGACGCAGAATGCAGGATTATCTACCCTGCGACGTAGACCCCATTTTCTATGCGGACATTGATCACCACCACCATGAATGGGTCACCGTCCTTGAGTTTATTGCTGCGATAGAATCCTCCTAGATCGCCTCCCTGTTTGTTTTGCTCACTTACGGGAACATCCCTAATCTGCGCGCCTATGCCACCTTCTTTGGTTGTGGCGAATGGATATTCATCACAGGATCGGACGCCACCTTGCTTCTTCCAGTCGTTGCAGCCTGACCACCAGCGGTTCATATTCTTCTTGGCTTCGCCGATCTGTCGATGCAAAACATTGGGGTGGCCGGCGTCAATGGCGGATTGGTCGTTGATGGCTATCTCAGGGGTTATTTTACCGTCGGCGATGAAGACAGGGAGCTTCATGCAGTCGATCGCGCCCATCCCAGAAGTGGCCACACAATGAGAAATAGCGGCATCCCATTCTTCCTTGCTCACTTCGTCAGGCCGTGGGAAGAGTTTGTCCCAGTTGGGCGTGATTCCCGAGTCTTTCAATTCGCTCAAAATGCTTGGCAGCATGCGAAGAACGGTTACAACGGTGCGCTTGCTCGGCAGCTCGGTGACTGCGTAGCCGGGTTGCCCGATCAGCCAGTTCTTGACGTTGTTTCTCTGCCACTGCTGGTTGGCTTGGTTTTCGGCGACGATTTGCTTGTACTTGGGTCCGTCGCCCTCGATCTTCGTGCCCTTGTTTGAGCACTTGTACATGCCGCTGGCGCACTCTTCGAGGGCCAGGCCAGTGGGGTCGGTGAAGGTGACGGGGTTGTTGTTGGAGTAGCCATAGCCGTTGACGGACTGCAGGTCATTCGGGTCGAGCAGCGGGTCGACGCTGATGAACTGGCCGAGTTTGGTGTCGTAGTCGCGTGCGCCGATGTGGGTCAGGTTGGTGGTTTTGTCGATATCGCCGCCGACGAAGCCCTTCTGGCTTGGCCAGGCGGCGGGAGGTGCGCCGCGCTCGGCGCCGTAGGGAAGTTGCTTGCGGCGGTTGAAGGTGAGGGTGGAAGCGGCGATGGAGAGGGTGTTGGTGCCGTGGTGGTCGGCGGTGAGGAAGCGGACGCGGCCGTCGGCGCTGGTGCGCATGGCGGTGCCGCTGGGCATGTTGTAGTAGCGGGTTCCGGAAAGCGCCTTAGTCGTCTTGTTGAGGACAAGCTCTTGTCCTCCGGGGAGATAGAGCGTCGTCGTGGCGGGTTCCCGCTTGAGGATGCGAGTGCCGTTGCTGTCGTAGAGGAACGACGTGGTAAGCCCGGCGATGGTGGAGGAGGCGAGCTTCCCTTCGTCGTTCCATGTCATGGTCTGGGTGTTGCCGGCGGCCGGAGTCTTCGTTGTCATGTTGCCGGCAGCGTCGTAGGCGTAGGTGTCGCTACCGGTGGCGCCACCTGTGGCGGTGACGCTGCGGACTGCGTGGGCCTGGGCCGCGCCGACTGTGGTCGGGTAGCTGTAGGTGCGGGTTGTGTCCGCAGTGATGGGTCCGGCCGTGTGCTGCTTTTCGGTGGCGCGCTGGCCGGTGTTGGTGAAGGTCCAGCTGGTCCAGTAGGGGTCTACGCTGCCGAGGACGGGTGTCCCAGCGCCGCCCGCGGGCTTCGTGCTGCAGTTGTCGCCAGAGGTCCACGCTTCGGTGAGCCGCCGGGCCCAGTCGTAGGCGAAGCACTGGTCATCCTTGATGGTGCGGTCGTTCTGGTCGTCAAGGATTCGGGTGATGTTGCCGACGGGGTCATAGGTGTACTTGATGTTGGAGAGTTCACTAGGGCCGGTGGCGTCGCGGTCGGTAACAGAGGTGAGCAGGCGCCGGGTGGCGCTGTCGTAGGTGAGGGTCTGGGTAACCAGAGTGCCGGAGTTGCCGAGTTGAGCCTGCGCAAGGTCTCCGAACTCGGTGTAGGCGGCTCCGCGCAGGTAAGCCTGGTTCAGATCGCTCTCGATGATGGCGAGCTTGTCCTGGGCGCCGTACCTGTGGGTGACGGTCTCGGCGGGCAGGGCAAGGGCGGCGCTGGCGTTGGTGGTGCTATAGGTGGCCGTAGCTGGAAGCCCGTTGACGGGGGTTGCAGTGTTGGCCACCGTGTACGTGCCAGCTAGGTTCTCCTCACCTATAACGGACGGGATGGTGACCGTCAGCCCTGTGGTGGCACCTGCGTTGTCGTACCCGGTAATCGTGCTGGTGTAGGCGGCGGTGCCGTCGTACCGGGTAGAAGTAGCGGGCAGCGACTTGCCACCGGAGACAGTGTCGTACGTCCACTCGGCGAGTTTCATGCCGACCACGTCGCCCTTGCGCAGGCTGGTCTTGCGGCCGAGTTCGTCGTAAGTCGTCGCCAGAGTAACGCCGCGGGCGTCAGTGACGCTCTGGGCGCGGCCGTCGGCGCCGTAAGACGTGGTGACCTTGCCCTTGTCTGGGTCGGTGGTCTGGGTCTGTCGGCCGCGCAGGTCGTAGCTGTAGCTCCAAGCATTGCGGCCAGAGGTGTCGGTCACCTTGGAAAGCCGCCCAGCGCCGTCGTACACGTAGGAATGCTTCTCGTACTGGGTTGCCGCGGCGCCGATGAGGGGGTTGCGGTCCTTGTAGTCGCGGCGTTCGCTAATGCGTCCCCGGGCATCGGCGATGGTGAGGGTGGCTGTCCCTCCCTGCGGCGGGACGATGGCCTGCCAGTTAGGGCCGTAGGTGGATGTCGTGCGCCATTTTTCGTTGTTGAGGGTGAGCAGGAGGGTGTCGGTCACCCGGCTGCGGGAATCGTAGCGGTTCTCGGTGGTGCTGGGGATCTGGTTGTCAGGGACGACTAGCATCGTCGTCCCGGTGGGCTGATTGTTGTAGTAGGGCGCATTGGTCCGCCAGACGCGGCCATGGTCGTCGTAGAAGGTGTCGCTGATGTGCCGCCCGACGACGCCGGTGGCGTCGGCCTGGGTTTGGCGTTCGCGCAGCTGGGAGTCGTAGAGGGTGACGGTCGTGCCCCAGGTGCCGTTCTCGTGGAGTCTCTTCGTGGTGACGGTCGAGGGGGCGGTCGGAGAGAGGTTGTAGGTGAAGGTGACGTTGGGCTGCTCGCTGGTGGCGCGTCCGGCGGCCCAGCCCTTGACCAGGCGGCCCATGGCGTCGTACTCGGAGGTGGTGGTGCGGTTGTTGGCGTCCGTGACCGTCAGCAACAGCCCCCGCAGACCGTCATAGACGCTAGTGGTCGTGTGGTTCTTGGCATTGGTGACTGTCATGCTGGTTGGCTGGGCGCCGGTGGCCGGGGTATAGGCCGTAGCGCTGGTCTTGAGGTCCTGGCCTGTGGAGGTCAGCACGCGTCCGTACTGATCGTGAGTGTTCTGTCCGGTCGTCTCCCACACAAGCTGGTTGGCTGCGTCAAGCTTGAATGCCTGCTCGGCCTTGCTGATGTTCGCCATGCCAGGCTTGGGGGCAGTGCCGACCGCCTGGGCGTCGTACGACATGCGGCTTGCGCCGGTGACGGACGAAAGAGCGACCGTGCTCGTGCATGGCTTGGCCGACGTTTTGGTTACCTTGCTCGGGTAGGCGATCAGCCAGTTCGTAGTGTTGGGCGTTACGTATTCGTTGACTGTGCACACGGCCTCGACTTCGTTCGCCCCGTCGTCACCTTCAGTGAGGATGAGGCCGTATGTCTCGTCGTAGGTGCGTTGGGTGGTGCTGTTGCGCCAGGTGCCGTCCGCAAGGAGTTTGCTGGTCACCGTAGTGGTGGTTCCGGAGAAACGGGCTCTCTTGGACTCGAGGGTGGGCGCCGCAGTGCCGGGCTTGTCAGGGTCGGTTATGCCGACGACAGGTTGCGTGGCGTTGTCCTTGGACACCCAGGGAGTCTGCGTGGTCTTCTCGACAGCAGCACCGGTTTCGGAGCTGTACGTGCGGGTCTCGGAAACCGTGCCGGTGAAGTCACGCCGGTCGGTGACGCCGTTGATCGTCACCACTGTACGTAGGGTGCCGTTGGCGAGTGTGTCGCCGGCCATGCCGGTGTAGTAGTCGGTCTCGGTCCTGACCCGGTTGGTCGTGCCCGTTAGGGTGCGGACCGTGCGGTAGCCGCGGTAATCGCCCCAGGTGCGGTGCTTGTCGAGAGTGAATTCGGACTGGTCACGCCGCCAGTTCGGGGAGCCGGGGTAGACGTAGGTGGTGGTCTTGGAGGGTGATCCAGTCCCGGCGGTGGTGTCGCTCTCCTCGATCGCGGCGACCAGGTACTTGTGGAAGTAGTCCTTGACCTCTTCGGTGCCTCCGTCGCGGGTCCACCAGGAGGGGTAGCAGCGCTTGGTGTTGGTGTCGTCCGCAGTGGGCAGGTTGCTGGGGCTGCACTCCTGATCGGTGTAGCTGACGAGGGTGGTGCCGCCGGTCGCGTTGGTGATCTGTGTGATGCGGCGCTTGTTGATCGGCGGCCGGCCGTCGGCTTTGTCCACGCGGTTGGCCATGGGCGTGCCGGTGAAGACGGTCTTGTCGACGCCGGGGATGTCTGTGAGCGTGCCGGCCTTCGCGGTGCGCTGGACGGAATCGAGCCACAGGGCGGGCTTGGTGGTGTCACCGGTGGGTGGGTAGGACTGCGTCAGCGTCCAGTTGTCCACACCAACGTGAGCAGTGCCCACCAGGGCGTAGGTATCGATGGAGGTCAGGCGCTTGGTCGACCAGAAGGTGGGCGAGCCCTGCAGGCACTGCTGACCGGTCTTGCACTCCAGGTGTACGGGGACGTCGGTCCAGTCATTGGCGTGGTCCGCATCAAGGATGCAGGTGGTGGCCATGCACCGGTCGGAGACCCAGAAGTTGACCTGACCGGCAGCCTTGGCGGTGGAGTACACCTGTCCGTCACGCAGACCGTAGGAGATCCGGCGCAGGGTGCTGTCGCGCGTGTAGGCGACCGGCGTGTCGATCTTCATGTTCTTGGCGTAGTAGCCGGTGTACTTGGTGTAGTACATGGCCATGGCGTTGCCGTGCGGGTCGACGACGTAGTCGAGGTTCCACCTCCAGCCCTGCATCCGGCTGGAAGAGGCAAAGTCGGCCCCGCGGCCGGGCTCGCCTACGTGGTTGCCGAAGACCGGGACGGCGTTGACCGAGGACGTCTCCTCCTTGCCTGCGCTCCAGCCCGGAAGGCGGTTCTTGCCGAACCAGTACTGAGTGCCGTCGGTGGTGGTGATCCGCCAGTACTCGGAGTCCTCATCCCCGGAGTTGTTGCCAGAGGAATCGTAGATCCGCTCGACACGGGAACCGTCGTCGTTCGCCAGCTTCCAGAGGCCCTTGCCCGCGTCCCAGAGCAGCTCGGTGCTCGAGCCGTTCAGGGACATGGTCGCGTTCTCTGACTTCCAGCAGAGGTCGCCGACGTTCTCTGTGTTGTTGCCGCCCTGTTTGTCGTTCTCACAGGATGCGTAGCTGCGTTCAATGAACCCAGGACTGTACTGCCAGCCCTCACCAATCCAGGACGACTGGTTGTTGGTGGAGCCGGTGCGGCCATCGACCGCGGAGGAGCTGTAGGAGAAGCTCACCTTGGGCGCGAGGCCACCGGGCACTGGAGGAACTGTGATCGGAACGTTCCAGCCGAAGCCGCCGGAGTTCCCGCCTGCCGACCACGAACCCGATGCGGCGAGGGAGGTCGCCTTGAAGGTGCCCTCGGGCCCGTCGGCACTGGCCACAGCAGCCAGAACGGTCATGTCGCCCGCCGCTGCCACGGCGGCC
The DNA here is from genome assembly GCF_040651925.1 of Streptomyces sp. NPDC048349. NCBI lineage: Bacteria > Bacillati > Actinomycetota > Actinomycetes > Kitasatosporales > Streptomycetaceae > Streptomyces > Streptomyces sp. NPDC048349. The sequence continues at coordinate 15,417 of NZ_JBEZLA010000092.1, forward strand.
GACTCGCCGTCCTGGGCCGATGTGGTGTCCGCCAAGTCCACATCGGCCGTCAGCGTTGCGGCGCTCTGGTGGTTGTGTGTCGGGACGGAAGAGCTCTTGAGGCACTCGGGCTTCGAGGGCGTCGTCAGCGCACAGGCCGGCAGCTGGACGAGGTGCAGCGAGGAGGCCCAGTTCGCGCCGTAGGCGTCCCTGATCTTGGAGTAGTCGACCTCGACCTGAACTCGGCCGCCGGAGATACGGCTGTCCTTGCGCTGCACGGACAGCAGGAGGCCGTCGATGCCAGCTTTCTGGGCCGTTTTGCGGTCCGCGACGGTGACTTTGACCCGTTCCGGACCTGATGAGTCGCTCGCTGCGTCGGACCGCAGGAAGAGCGAGGGCTTCGCCGGCTTCGTGACGCGCACCGGCAGTTTCGCCTGCGCCCCGCTGTAGGGGCTGGCGTCGGCCAGCGGCGCGGCGGACGACAGGGTCACCTCTGCCGTGCCACCAGCGGGCCACGTCATCTTCGAGGGCTTCCAGGAGGAAACCGCAGCGGGAGCCTTCTTGCCTTGGGGCTTGAGGTTCTTGCCCGCGACGGAAGGCGTCTTCTGGGTGTCTCGGGGTTTGTACTCCGCAGGCCCCGCCCAAGCCGGCCCGGTGAGCAGGGAGACGGAGAGGGCGACGGCTGTCGCACCGACAATTCCGGTACGGAGCCGACGCTTTCTGCGAAAGCGACCACCTCCATACATTTCGGGCATCAGGCCCGACCGGATGGACACAGCAAACCCCCCAAGGGAATAAAAGACAGATAAAACCGCAGCCAACACGCCCTGGACACTTCGCGCAAGAGTCGACTTCGACACATCTGACCTGGGAAAACATCATCGAGCGATGCGAAACGGAGCATTCCGGATGTCATGGTCCCGACAGAAATGTCGTGCGGCAGGTCCGTCTATGCGGATGTGAATTCCTTCGCTTACGCTGCGCTGACTCACAGCCTTGACGTTTTTTCAGAGAGACCAAGAACTCATGAACCACCGAAGAGCCGGCCACGGCCTGACCCGCCCGCTGGCCGCCCTGCTGGCCCTCGCCTTCCCGCTCACCGCCCTGAGCGTGATCACCACCCCCGAGACCGCCACAGCCACCGAACAGACAGCAGCCGGCACAGAGGGCACGCCACAAGCCGCATCGGAGGTGAGGGCCTACAGCCTCGCCAAGACCTCGGGCCAGCGCGTTGAGATCATCGACCGCCGCACCGAATACTCCGAGACCTACGCGAACCCCGATGGAAACCTGACGTTGCGGCAGTCCACACTGCCCATCTGGACACGCCACAAATCCGTGTGGCGCAAGACCGACCCCACGCTCACCCAGCAGGAGGACGGAACACTCGGCCCGACCTCTTCCTTCGGCATCGCCTTCTCCCGGGGCGGAGACGGCCCGCTGGTCGCGATGGACCGCGGCGGCAAGAAGCTGGCTCTGTCCTGGCCTGGCACGCTCCCGGAGCCGGTGGTGGGAGGGAACACCGCGCTCTACAAATCAGTGCTGCCCGGCGTCGACCTCAAGCTGATAGCCGAGGTCAACGGCTTCGCCCAGCACCTCCTCGTCACCACCCCCGAGGCCGCCGCCAACCCGGCCCTGAAGACCATCAAGCTCGGTGTCACTTCCGAGGGTGTGACCCTCGACGAAGACCACAGTGACCGGCTCCTGGCCAAGGATGCCGCCGGCAACATCGTCTTCAGCGCCCCCACCCCCAAGATGTGGGAGCAGCCCGCCAGCAGTGAACCCGCTGCCCCGGCAGCGCAGAGCACCAGGTCCTCGGCCATGTTCTCCACCGCCGCCGTCGCCGCCGAGGAGACGGCGACCGAGCCTCAGCAGGCCCCCGTCGGTGCGGACGTCACCGGAAACACGCTCACGCTGACGCCCGACGCCGCTCTGCTGTCCTCGGCTACGCAGTTTCCGCTGGTCATCGACCCCATCTTCACCGGCGGCTACACCGAGAAGTGGGCGGTGGTGTACTCGGCAACCCCGAACGCCGACTATCCGTGGGGCTCCGGCTGGAACTCCAGCAACCCCGCGGACGAGCCCCGCGTCGGATACAACGGGACCGGCGACACCCAGTCGTTCTTCGCCATGAACACCCACGGGCTCAAGGGCGCCACGATCCTCGATGCCACCTTCGCCGTCGAGCAGACCCACTCCTGGGGCTGCGACGCCTCAGCGGCCGGCCCCACTGAACTATGGACCTCCCAGGACATCACCACCACCCCGACCTGGAACACGCGAGGCAACTACTGGGGCTACAAACTGGCCCAAGGCAACTTCGCACACGGCAACCCCACCTACTGCCCCGGCGTCGAAGGCTACGACTTCAAGTCCTCCGCCCTGACCTCCTACGTCCAGGAAGGCTGGGACCCTCTCGTCTTCGGCCTGCGCGTTCCGAACTCCTACCTCGGCAACGTCAACAGCTACAAGCGCCTGCGCAACAACCCCGTCCTCGAGGTCACCTACAACTTCCCGGCGGAGGTGACCGCAAGCGGGGCCTACGAAGGCAGCTGGTCCCCGTCGGGAGAGGGCAACAAGCCCGTGCCCTGCGGGGCCACCATCGGCAACAGCGGCCTCGCCTTGACTGCCACCCTCCTCGACAGGGACGGCGGCACCGTCTATCCCGAATTCGTGGTCACCACCGCCGCAGGCGCCGCCGTACCTGTCTCCTACGTCACCAACGTGGCCAGCGGCGGTACAGCAACCGCCACCGTTCTCGCGAACAATCTTCCCACCGGCAGCTACAAATGGAAGGTCCGGGCAAAGGACGGCGAGGGACCCGACAGCCCCTACACGGCCGATTGCGCCTTCAGCGTCGACAAGACCGGGCCCACCAGCCCCGTCACGGTCACCAAGGAGGACGGCAGCGCACTGACCGTCCATCAGGCCCGTACCAAGCTCCGCCTGAAACTCAAGAACGCTGTCCCCGACCTAGCCGGCTTCTGCTGGGCCCTCGACCGCCCGGTCTCAGTCTCGAGCAGTGGTTGCACAGACGCCTGGATTCCCCTCGCCGCGGGAGCCACCGAGACGGTCATCGAAATCGTCCCCACCGGCTACCCCCAGAGCAAGCTCCACGTCCTCGCCTACGACAAGGCAGGCAACCACTCACCGGTCGACGGCGACGCCGACAGCACCGTGATCAAAACATCCCGCGCCGCCTTCGTCTACGCCGCAGGCCAGAGCCCACTGACCAAGCCCGCCACCCATGACCTCCTCGGCGACCTCAACGGCGATGGCTACAGCGACATGTACGCCACCAGCACCGACACCAACGCCGAACTCCGATTCCACGCCGGCGACGGCACGGGCAAGCTCACCCCCTACACCGTCGGCTTCAGGAACTGGGCCAACGCTCTCATTGCCCACGGCGGAGACTTCACCAATCTCACCAGCCCCACCGCGCCACCCGATGGCTACGAAGACTCTGTCGTGCGCCTGACAAACGGCAGCCTCTACCTCTACCCCGGCACCGGCAGAGGAGGCGCGCTGTGGTGGACCCGCCAGGCCATCGCGCCGCCTTCCGATTTCGGCACCCAGGGCTGGAACCGGCTCCTGCAGATGGTCATGCCCGGAGACATAGACCAACGCGCCGACGCCGGCTTCGCCGACGGCAACGACCTCGTCGTTCTCGTATGTGTCGACGACGCCTGCACCGATTCACGCCTGCGCATCTATTCCGGCCGCACCGTAGCCGGTGGAGGCGCCGACCAGACCGAGCCCTTCGACGTGCAGCAGGCCAACTACACCAGCACCGGCACGCAATGGAAGTACTACAACATCCTCGCCGCCAGCGACCAAAACCATGACGGGATCAAGGACATCGTCGCCCGCAACAAGGCCGACGGAACCGCCTACCTCTACCCCGGCAAGATCACAGACGGAAAATTCAGTCTCGGCGCACGCACCGTCTTCGGCAGCGGAGGCTGGCAAACCACCTCCCGCCCCCTGATCACGTCAAACGGGAACGCCCAGGGGACCGTCGTCACGAAGAGCGTCAATGACGACGGCATCACCATCTACTACCGTGAATTCCAGCCCAAAACGGGTGACGACCTCGCCGACCTCTGGGCCACCACCCCAGCCGACCCGAACCAAACCGTCACCTACGACGATGGCACTGGCACGATCAAAACCACCACGTGCCCAACCGGCTGCCTCCTCTTCTACCCAGGCACCCAGACCGGTCACAGAACACCGCTCAAGGTCGGCGACACCAACTGGAGCACCACCACCACCGGAATCTTCTAGCAGCCCGCCACAACAATCGCGGCCCCCGAATACCACAACGTGGTGAAATGCGGCCGACCGTGGTTGACATCGGTCCCCGAGACCTCATTGGTCTCGGGGACCGACGCCTTTCCCAGTCGACCGCCAAGCTCCTCAACCGCACCAGGACAGGTGATCTCCGGGCCCTCATGCAGCCAGGGCGCGCAAGGAATGTCTCGGCCACGGCGGTGCCCGAGGTTGTGGACGTCGATGCCAGCACCGCTGTGGTGTTCGACTCCGAGGACGCGAGGGCCGTGGCGGCACTGACGAATTGAGCGGCTCAGGAAAGCCGCCGGTACTCCGGGGTCGGTCCCACCTCGAACACCTCCCCGACGGGGAAGCCGCGGCGCAACCGGCTCGACACCGACCAGCTCGAAGCACCTACCGAGCTGGGCGTGGACTTAGCGAGCTGATCAGGGGCACGCGAGTCTGCTTCCTGGCTCCGTAAGTCGACTCACGGAGGTCCGCTAAGGCGTGTCCGCAAAGTGGGTTGGTCGTTGGTCCGTTCGTGGTGCGTCGTCATGAGCTGACTGATGAGTCGTGGGCGGTGATCGCTCCGTTGCTGGTTCCGTCGCGGATGGGCCGCCCGCTACGGCCGCGTCGATCTTTTGTGTATTGACGAGCTCGGCTACATGGAACTCGACCGCCGCGGCGCCGAACTCCTCTTCCAGGTTTTGACCGAACGGGAGGAAAAGAACAGCGTGGCCATCGCCTCGAACGAGTCGTTCTCCGGCTGGACGAAGACCTTCACCGACCCGCGTCTTTGCGCTGCGATCGTCGACCGCCTCACCTTCGGCGGCAACATCATCGAAACCGGCACCGACTCCTACCGCCTCGCCACCAC
>NZ_JBEZLA010000093.1:0-19877 GCF_040651925.1 Streptomyces sp. NPDC048349
GTGGCGCGCGCCCCGCCCCCGGGCCTGGGGGGGGGGCTGGTCCGCCCCCCCCCCGGGCCCCGGCGCACGCCCGGGGCGCCCCCCGCCACGCCCCCGGGCGGCCGCCCTTGTGACGATCCGTTCCCCTTCCCACCCCCGCCGGAGTCACCATGGCCCCACCCCCGGACCCACCTCCCCCGCGCCGCTCCCGGGCGTCGATCCTGCCGGTCCTGCTTCCCATCGCGGTCCTGATCGTGGTGGCGGTGGCCGTCGGTTCGTGGTTGCAGTTCACCGAGCGGCAGGCCCTCGACACGGTCCACACCGTGGGTTCCGCAGCCGCCGACCGGGTGGACGTGGAGGCCACCGTCCAACACGTCGACGCCGCGGCCAGAGAGCTGGTCCTGCGGGTCCGGGTCACCCCGCGCGGGACCCTCGGCGAGGCGGAGACGAACGCCCCGGTGGCCGATCTCAGTCTCCAGACCTCCGCCGCGACGCTCGGCGACCTGGCGTTCAAGGCCCACGAGCGGCTCACCACCAGGGACGTGCAGGTCGCCGTAGCGGAGGGATCGATCAGCGACTACCCGTTCGACACCTACGAGACCGACGTCGAATTCTGGGCGGTCCTGGGCGACAGAGAGGTACCGGTGCGGATGCTGTTCTCGAACAACGACACCCTCTTCTCGGTCGCCGCGACACCCACGGCGTCCCGGCAGGATGCCGTCCTGGGCCTGAAGCTGTCCCGATCGGGCAGCCTGCTCGTCTTCGCGGGTTTCATGATGGTCGTGCTGTGGGCGCTGGCGGCTTCCGTGCTCCTGGGCACCTGGTACCTGACGACGCGCGGCGAGGGCCTGGTCTGGCCCGCCCTCGCCTGGATGGCCGCCACCCTCTTCGCCCTCGCCGCGTTCCGCAACACCGCCCCCGGCACGCCCCCGATCGGCTGCGTGATCGACTGGTTCGCCTTCCTGTGGGCCGAGACCGTCATCGCCCTCTGCCTGATCGCCGTGGTCATCACCGGCGTCCGCACCGCCATTCGCGCGGCCGACACCCACCCCGCGTAGGCGTCTCGTTCGGATCCCGCCCGCGCAAGCGCGCCCCGGCGTCGCACGCGCCGGGGCGCCCTTGCGCCGCCGCTACGGTCCGGCCACGGGCATGACGTAGCCGAGCAGGCCCTCCTTCGTGTAAGGCCCCTCGCAGTCGGCCCGGTTGGAGACGAAGTGATCGAACACGGACGGTATGTAGCACCGGTAGAGGGGCACCGAGCCCGGCACCGCCCTGGTGTACACGTACCCGACCGCGCCGAGGGATTGCCGGCCCTCACAGCCCGGGTCGGCGGTCAGCAGCGAGTGGTCCGCGACCTTGCACTCGTAGAGCCGGACCGTGCCGGGCGCGGGCTCCCGCAGCACCTTCCAGACCGCCTCGTGGGTGAACCCGGCGGGCAGGGGGCGTGAGGAGGCCAGGTGCCCGGCGTGGGGGCGGTAGCCGCGGACCAGGGGTGCGTAGGGGGTGGTGTGGCCCCGGGCGTGCTCCCAGGTGCGCAGGTAGCCCTCGGCGCCCTGCATGAGCTCGTCCACCACGTCCTGGCCGCCGGTGACCCGGATGTCCTCGATCCAGTCCGGTACGAGGCCGTAGTGCGTGCCGCCGCCGTCGGTGTTGACGTCCCACACGCGCGAGCCGGTGACCTGGCGGTCGAGGACCGAGCCGCCGTCGGGGCTGCGGAAGGGGTAGCGGACGGGGTTCCCGGCGTCGGCCCGGGGGCCGGGGAGCCAGGCGAAGCCGTTCATGTCGGTGCCGATCCCGTAGCCGGCGCCGTACGTGGCGCGCAGGGCGGCGTGCCGGCGCGCTTCGGCGGTGAACGCGGGCGCCTCGTACATGTGGCCGGTGATGAAGCCGCCCAGGCGGTAGACCCGCTCGGTCCAGTTGTCGTCCATCCAGCCGTGGGTGGAGAGCACGCCGGAGTAGCGCTCGGATTCGAGCAAGTGCAGCGCCCGGTCGGCTGCCTTGACGCTCATGTGGTCGATCTCGAGCATCATGTTGCGCTTCGTCATGCCCAGCACCGCGTACTCCCCCAGCGCGGTCAGACCGCGGCGGTTGCACTGCGCCTGGAACGAGGGGTCGTACTGCGGCAGTTCGGTCCCCTGGGGGAGGGCGGCACGGATCCTCGCCTCCGCCTCGGCCGACGAGGTGCCGGGCTCCTCCGCCGCGTCGTGCTCGTGCGCCCCCTCGGCCGACACTCCTGCCACGAGTCCGAAGCCGATGGGGTTGTCGTGCTGGGGGCCGGCGCACGGTTCCGTGCTCCAGAACGTCCCGGTCGAGAGGAACTGGCCGACGTTGATGGCCATGCCCTGGGTGCCCGAGTCGAACCGCACTCCGCACAGGGCGTTGTCGAACTTGTGGCAGAGGAACATGCTGCGCACGCCGAGGCGGTGCAGCTCGTCCAGGCCGCGGTCGATGTCCGCCATGGTGCACTGTGCGCGATCGAGGACCTGCTTGCAGCCGAACGGTTCGGAGGTCTCGACCCCGAGGACGACCGCGAGCTTGCCCTCCTCGATCACCTTGCGCGCCTGGGCGGCCTCGGTGACGACCCGGAACCATCCCTTGCCGGGTCCGCCGTACAGGGAGTCGACGTAGTCCTGGAGTTCGTACGTCTTGTGGATCTGGAGCCTGATCGCGGTCATCTCGTCGCAGCCGCGGTCCTTGAAGAAGTAGAGCGAGCAGATGACCCCGTTGGTCACCATGTCGTTCACCAGGATCCGCTGACCGCCCCGCCAGGCCCGCTCCACCCAGGCGTAGTAGGTCTGCTGGTGGGTGGCGGAGTCGTGGGCGGGCCAGTCGCGGAACGTCGGCCAGCCGTTCGGGTCGTGCCTGCCGTCCCCGCCCTTGGTGATCATGTCGAAGAGGGCGAGGACGCCGTTCGGGTAGTGCTCCGGGCAGTCCTTGAGGGCGTCGGCCACCCCCGCCGCGGAAAAGGTCTTTCCGCAGACCAGCCGCCCTCCGAAGCCCTCGTTGGACATCAGGTGCACGTGCGCGTCGACGTATCCGCGGACCCGGCCCTGGGCGTCGGTCCCGGTGAACGGCTCCCCCGTGACGTTGACCTGCGAGTCGGGGGCCGGGCGGGCCACGGGCTCCCACCACCGGGGGCCCGCCGGGGCGCCGGCGGCGGCCGCGGGGCCGAGCAGCAGGGTGACCAGCGCGAGGACCAGGCCGAGTAACAAGTACCGGCTTCGCCCGAAGGCTCTTCGTCCATTCATCCCGATCCCTTTCTCGATGCGTTCATGACCGTGCACAAGACGGAGAGGGTCTTCGGTCGCCGGCCCGAGCGGTGCGAGCCGGTCTCAGCCGGACCGGGGCACCGCCCCCGCCGCATGGGCGCGCACCAGGGCCAGGTACTCCCCCGCCAGCCGGTGGCAGTCGCCGGGCCACCGCGCAGACACGTAGTTGCCGTCCGTCACGGTGAAACCGCGTCCGGGCCGGGCGGCGGTGTCGCGCAGCGGCAGCGGCGGCCCCGCGAGGAAGTGCCGCGGATCGGCGAGCGCCGCGGTCACCTCCTGCTGCACGGTGGTGCGGTACGTGCGGTAGTAGCGCCCGAGCCACCAGCGGGTGAGGTTCCACCCGGTCAGCTCCAGCAAGGAGGTCAAGGCCGTCGTCCGCCGGCCGTGGAGGACCGAGCGGCCGGTGGCGGGGTCCTTGGCCCGGGCGGCGAGCAGCACACCGTGGCAGACGGCCCCCACCGGCAGCCCCTGGAGGAAGATCCGGGCGAACAGCTGCTGGGCGGTGGCGTCCTCCAGCAGCGTCCGCATGCCCGCGGCGTGGCCACCGGGGACGAACAGGCCCGTCAGGGCGGCCGGATCGACGTCCGCGTAGGAGGAGGGGGCGAGGAAGGAGGGGTCCTGGGTGAGGCGCCGGTAGGCGGCCAGCTCGGCGCGGCGGGTCATCAGCCAGGGCGACAGCCAGGAGAAGCCGAGGTCCGTGAGTCGCGGGTCGGCGAGCGCGACCTTCCCGTCGGGGGTGGCGAACCGCACCTCGAAGCCGGCGTCCCGCAGCGCGGCCCAGGGCACCGCCGCCTCGGTCGGGTCGTAGTCGCCTGCGGGGAGCAGGAAGAGAATCACGGCGTACTCCTCTGAGCGGTGGCGATCAGGGCAGCACGCTTCCCCGGCGCTCCGGGCGCCCCTGATCCCCCGGTGTCCGAAGGCCGACCTTAGGAGCGGCCCGCGACCCCGTCATTCACTCGGGCGGCCAGGCCGTTGACTCCCGGACCCCCGGCCCCGGGCCCGCTTCCCGGCGGCCGGCTCCCGGACCCGTTTCCGGGCGGCCGGCTCCCGGCCGCCGCCCCGCCGACGGTGTTGACGCGGGTGGAGAGCCCGCATTGACTGGCGGCCGTGTCCACCACCGAGCCGCCCTCCGTCACCGCGTGCTACGCCCACGCCGTCCTGAGCGCCGCGGCGGAGGGCACCGGCTGGTCCGGGCCGTGGGCCCTGCCCACGGACCGGCTGGAGTTCGGCGAGATGCGCGCCCTGTGGGACGGGGTGCTCGGCGCCCGGGACGCCGGCCCCCACACCGGGCTCCTCGTGGGCGACCGCATCCGGCCCGAGGGCCTGCACATCCTGGGCCACCTCGTCCTCACGTGCGCCAGCCTCGCCGACGCCGCCCTGGCGGCCGAGCGCTACCACCCCCTGGTCAGCCAGGCGGGCACGGTGACACTCCAGCGCCGCAGCGACGTCAGCCGGATCTGCTACCGGCCGACCGTCGACCCGGCGGGCATGCACCCCCAGCAGGTGGAGGCGATCGTCAGCAGCATGGTGCGGGCCGCCCGGTGGATCGCCGGCGACGACTGGGCGCCCCTGGCCGTGTCGTTCGCCCACTCCCGGGCGGGCACGGCCGAACCGTACGCGCGCGTCCTCGGCTGCCGCGTCACCTTCGACGCCCCGGACACCGCGATCACGGTCGCCAACGAGGACCTCGACAGGCGCCGGCCCCTGTACGACCCGGCGCTCAACGCCCTCCACCGGGCCTATGCCGACCGGCTCCTGGAGCAGCTGTCCCCCGCCGCCACCACCGCCGAGCGCGTGCGGCAGTGGCTCGAGCACGCCGCGCTCGCCGACGCCGACCCCGAGGGCCCCGCCAGGGAACTCAACCTGAGCGTGCGGAGCCTGCGCAGGGCCCTGCACGCGGAGGGCACCTCGTGGCGCGCGCTCCTCGACGCCGCCCGCCACGGCCGGGCCAGGCTGCTGCTGGAGACCACGGCGCTGCCGCTGGACCGGATCGCGCCGCTCGTCGGCCTGAGCGGCGGGGCGGCCCTGGTCCGCGCCTTCACCCGGTGGGAGGGCATGCCTCCGGGGGCGTACCGCAGCCGGCACCGGCACCGGCACCGGTCCCCGGATAGCGGCCCGGCCGGCCGCGGGTGAGGAGCGTCACCGCCGCCCGGGCACCCCGGCGGCCGCCTCCGTTGCTAGATTGTCCGGCGGCCGACCCGAGGCCCCGGACGAGATGCGCCGTACCCGGTTACGCACGACGACGCGCGAGGTGCTGCACGAGCAGCGCCGTCCGCTGTCCGCACCCGGGCAGCGTCCTCGTCGACACAGATGGGCCGAACGCCATGGCCGTGCCACTCACCCGCAGCCTCTACCGGACGACCGCGCATGCCGCCGGGGGCCGTACCGGATCCGTCCGCACGGACGACGGGCGCCTGGACGTCCGCCTCGCCCCGCCGCGCAAGAAGGTGCCCGGCACCACCAACCCCGAGCAGCTGTTCGCAGCCGGTTTCGCCGCCTGCTTCACCTCCGCGCTCGCGGAGGTCGCCGCCGAATTCGGGGCGGACGCGTCCGCCGCCCGCGTGGCCTGCGAAGTGCAGCTCGGCACCACGGACACGCCCGCCGGTTACGGCCTCGCGGTGGGCCTGACCGTCAGCCTGCCCGGTTGGCGGGCGGCGGACCTCCAGCCGCTGCTGCACCGGGCGGACGCGGTCTGCCCTTACTCGCAGGCGGTACGCGGCAACGTACCGCTGACGCTCCTGGCCGTGGACGCCGTGGACGCCGCGGACCCCTTCGACGCCGTGGACGCCGCGGACCCCTTCGCCACCGCCGACGGCCCCGCCCCCGATGACCGGGCCTGAGTCCGGGGCCGCGCCGGCGGGCCGCGTCCGGGGCGTCCCGGTGCCCGAGCGCGGCGCCTGGCTGCGGCGCGGCATCAGCCGCAACGGCGGACCCCTGCTCGAGGACCGCGAAGTGGTGTGGCTACAGGCCGGCCGGTACTACGCCGACAGCCGGGGTTTCGCCGGGACGACCTCGTTCGACGGTTTCCAGGTGCACTTCCACCACCTCACGGGCGAGCCCGGCGAAGACGCCGGCACCTTCCGCCGGGAGGGCGCGAACCTCGTCGAGCGGGGCACCAACACGGACGGCAGCACCTTCCTGGAGGTCTGGACCCCGCTGTCCGGCGCCGACGGTGCCACCGGTTCCTGGTCCGGTCCGGACCACCACGTGGTCCGCGTCGGCCGGCACTTGGTGCACGTCGATTCCCGTGGGGGCACGTACTGGCGGCTGTGACCTCCCCTGCGGCGGTGGCGGGCCGAAAGGGGTCCGCAGGCCCGCCGCGGGCTGCGCGGGCGCGGGAGGGCCGACGCGTCCACACTGGGAGGACGACGAGCGGAGCAGGGAGGCCTGATGAGCTGGGCATCGTGGACCACGCTGGGGATCTTCGCCGGGCGGGACGGGGTGAAGACCGGGGAGTCGGGCCTCGTCCTCAACGGTGAGCTCGACATTCACACGACCTGGACCGAGATCGACGGTCTGGCGCACGTCACGGTGCAGTACAGCGGGGCGTCCGAATGGCTGCCCCTCGCCGGGAGCCCCGTCCCGTGCCCGAGCGAGGAGGCGAGCCGCGCCCTGCACGACGCGGTCATCCACGCCGTCCGCGCGGGATCGTCCCTCCCGCTGAGCTCGGGCCGTCCCTGATCTTGCCCATGGCCGCGTCGGCCCGGGCACGCCCGGCCGCACTTTCGATTGAACGCGTTCAGATCCAGAGCTGGGGCGGCCTGCACCGAGCGCCACGCCGGCGCTCCGGGGTGAGCCTCCGGTGCGCAGGGCGCATCGGCCGCGCCGTCATCGACCGCCCTGCGATGCCGGACCCAACAGCCCCCGGGCGAGCGCAACTTGGGGCAGGCGTTACGCGATCCACCCCAGGCCCGAACTGCCCATCCCGGCCGCGTCCTTGCCGGCGCCCATCGCCGCAGACTGCCGTGGCCGACGGAGCCGCGGAGGCCAGCCGCACCGGCCCCGAGACGTCGACGCGGGGCAGACGACCCCATCGCCCGCCGCTCGACGGCGACCCGCTGCGCGACACGCCGGTTTTGGCGGCGCCCGCACGCCCCGATGGGGACGATCCCGCAGCCCAAGGGGCTGAAGGACCCGACGCCGTTACCCAACCGAGACTTTAAACTGCATAAAAGCGTGACGAATCGGACTTCTTGAGGAAGACTGGGCGGCCGTCGAGAGCAAAGAGCATCTCGTCGGGGCCAGTTCCCCGGCGTGAGGCTGTTCCTGCATCGCGTGCGGAGGTTTCACGATGGCCTACAGCCGAACGGACAAGTCCAGTTATCCAGACGATCCCCGGCCCCCGTCCCCCTCTCCCCGTACCCTCACCTCTTCCCTTCTCACCCTCCTCCTGGCCGTCTCCACCTTGGCCGGCAGCACCACCTCGGCCGACGCGGCCGTACCTTACGGCGTAAAGGCCATGGCGGTGGCGGCCTCCAAACGGGGGGCTCCGTACGCCTACGGCGCCACGGGGCCCAAACGTTTCGACTGCTCCGGCCTCACGCTCTACGCCTTCCGCAAGGCCGGCCGACGGCTTCCGCGCACGGCCGACCAGCAGTACGAGCAGACACGCCACATCCCGCCGGTGCAGCGCGCCCCCGGCGACCTGGTGTTCTTCCCCAGAGGGTCGACCATGGGCCACGTCGGCATCTACGCCGGACGCGACAAGATCTGGCACGCCCCCCGACCCGGCGGCCGCGTGCGGCTGGAGCAGATCTGGAGCGGCAACGTCCGTTACGGGCGTGCCACCTGAGCACCTCCCGGCCACCCGGCAGGGCGCTCGACGCCCGCACGACGCGGCCGCCACGGGACCCCGTACCGACCGGGCAGGGCAGGACCGGGATACGGCGAACGGACCGGCAGGCCGGGCCATTTCGGGACGAGGCCGCCGGATCAGGCGTCCGGACCGCCCAGCGGCTCGGAGGTGATGTGCGCCATGGGAGCACAGCGGACCTGGTAGCGGCCGTTGGGGACGTCTTCCACCTCGGCGAGCTGCACGGTGAGCAGCCCGGCCCATTCATAGCCCTCGCGCTCGCCGTGGCGCGCCAGCCGGTCGGTCAGCTCCTGCCCTACGACCGAGAGGTGCGGGGCGATTTCCGCGTACACCTGCCGGGGCAGCTCGACGGTGTACACGTTCGGCGCCAACGTGCGGTGGGGGCTGCACACGACGGCCTGGTCGTCGCTCGTCCGGAGCAGCGCCTCGACCACCTCCCCCTCCGCCGTCTCGCCGCCGAACAGCTTCTCCGCCACTGCCTGTTCGGCCCGCTCGATCGCCCGTTCCCAGCTCTTCAGTGTGCCCATGCACCGCGCTTGCCCTGGTTCCGCGACGTCACGCGCCCGCGGGCGGCGGCCGCCCGCGACGGCATCGACCAGCGGGAAGGCGATGTCACCGCCCGGTGGGTGACAGATCAGCTGGTCGCGCGGCCGGTTTCCGGCGGTGCCTGATGTTGACGGCCGAAGCCCTGGCCACTGCCAGGGGGTTCAAGAAGCGCAGCGGACCGATGAGGCGGGAGGCGAACAGATGCATGTGCCGCGCCAGCGAGGCGTCGCGCGCCGCGGCCGAGAACATCAGCCGCTCCAGGGGGTTGAACGGGCGGCCCTTGGCGAAGTCGGCGGCCAGGTACTGGTGACCGCTCAGCCGCCGCCGGTGTCTGCGGGCGTACGCCACGAGCGCCGCGTCGAGGTCGCCCCGGCCGGTTGCGGCCGCGGCGACGGCCTCTGCCAGCCAGTGTGCGGACTGCAGGGCCCACCCGCATCCCACTCCCCACAGCGGGTCGCCGGTCAGGGCGGCGTCGCCGATGAACGCGACGCCCGGTGCGGTCGGTTTGCGGGTGTGCAGCGGATGGTTGACGGTGCCGATGATCTTCGTGATGCGCTCGGCGGAGTCGATGGGCGGTGCTTCGGGCAGGGCGCGGACGTATGCGAGGAAGCTGCCCTCCAGGTCCTCCCGGAAGGCGGGCAGCCGCTTCTTGTCCGGGAGCACCGCAAGGACCGTCACCCCGTCGTCGTTGGGGAACGCGTACGCCATGTCGGGTTCGAGGAACCAGGCTTGACCGATGCCGCCGTGCAGCGGAAGGTTGCGGAAGTGCGCGAGGTACCCGAACCGCGCGTTCTCGTACTGCCGGGCGGGCACCCCGGCCAACCCGGCCACGGCCGAGTCCTTGCCGTCGGCGCCGACCACCAGGCGGGCCCGGATCGCGCGCTCGCCATGGGGCGTCGAGGCCCGCACCCCCGCGGTGCGGCCGGCTTCCCTCACCAGCCCGGTCACCTGGTGGCCGAGGAGCAGGTCGACGCCCGGGGTCTGCGCCGCACGGGACCTGATCAACGGGTCGAGGGTGCTGCGCCGGACGTTGTACGCGTACGGCAGCTCGGGGCCGCCCAGCGCGGCCCTCGGCTCGATCCATCCCCAACGGGTGTACCAGCGGGCCTCGTTGCGGACGGCGCCCGCCTTCTCGAGAGCGGGGATCAGGCCCAGTTCGTCCAGCACCGGGTGGGCGTTGGCCGTGATGGAGTGGGTGCACAGCACCTTGTACGCCTCGGGGTCCGAACGGCGTTCCAGCAGGGCGACGCGGACTCCGCGTCGAGCGAGCAGGATCGCCGCGGCGCTGCCGGCGAGGCCGGCCCCGCTGATGACGACGTCGTAGTCGTATCCCGTGCTCTCAGGCTTGGTCATGCGCTGATCGCTCCCTTCAGGGTGTGATGCCCTTCGTACGGGTGGTGCAGCACCACACCTGTCAGGCACATGACCAAGTGTAGAGAACCGGGAATCGGGTGACGTGTGATCAGGCTGCGGCGGCTGCCGGGGAGGCGGTCCCGCTCAGAGCACGGTCACCCGGGCCAGGGCCCAGGAGGTGTGGTCGAACGCCGTGACGGCGTTGGCGTCCGAACGAGATGGACCGTCGTTCACAACCAGGGAAGCTGATCGGCGGAGTAACGGTAGGCGCGGAAGACGGAGTTCTGGGCGCCGACCGAGGACTCCAGCCCCACCCCCTCGCCGAAGGACCGGAACTGCGGGACCACGAACTCCCACACCACCTCCCCGTCCGGGGTCACCTCGAAGAGCCGGCCGAAGGAGCCCTCGGCGATGAAGGTGTTGCCGTTGGGAAGCCGCTGCGCGCTGGACATGTACGGGCTGTAGAAGTTCTGCGGCGGGTTGTCCTCGTACGACCACACCTCCTTGCCCGTGCGCGGGTCGAGCTCCAGCACGCGCGAGTAGGGCACGGACGTGGTGTCGCGGTAGGTGCCGTTGTCGAAGACCAGGATGTTCCCGCCCGCCAGCTCGTGCGGATGGTGCTGTTGCGCCAGCACGTCGGGGCCGATGTGCCACAGCACGGACCCGTCGGCGCGGTCGACGGCCACCGTGGAGGAGGCGCTGCGGAAGCCCAGCACGATCGAGCCGTCGGCGCGTTCGTTGACCGTGTTGGCCATGGGCCAGTGCTCGCGGGCGAAGTGGGGGTTGAGCGGGAACTCCTCGGGGTCGAGGTGCTCGATGGCGGCCCACCGCCACAGCTCCTCGCCGTCCCAGGTCAGTTCGTACACCACGTCCCCGTAGATCACCCCGCCCGGGGCTTCGGATCCGGGGATGCCGCCCCGGATGCGGGCCGCGTCGGCCGGGTCCAGCGGTTCGACGACGGTGATGATGAGGTTGCCGTTGCGCAGGACCGAGGCGTCGTGGTGGTGGAAGGGGTGGCGGACCTCGCGGATCACCGTGGAGTCGGGGGCCAGCTCCTGGAAGATGCCGCCGTGGTAGACGTCCCAGATGGGGAAGAGGGTCGGGCTGCTGGTGTCCTTGGCCGCGTAGAAGAGGTTCCCGCCGGGGAGGAGCTGCGCGTGGCGGCCGGGCGGGTGCGGGGAGTTCCAGGTGTGGACGGGCCGCCCGTGGATGTCGACGAGGTGGATCTCGCCGGCGCTGGTGATGGGCGTATAGAGGGTGTAGCCACCGTAACTGCGGGCGGGGTCATGGGCGATCAGGCCGACGCCGCGGCGGCGCAGGGTGTTCTGGTCGACGGTCATGGGGATCTCCTGGGTGGGGTGAGGGTGTGGCTCAGCGGACCGTGACGGCGGACGGGTCGACGGCCGTCAGGGGCTCGGGGTGCAGATGCCGCAGCAGCGCGGCGCGGTCGGCGGAGCCCGGCAGGCTCTGGGCGGTCTTCGCCCAGGCGGCCTCGTGCTCGAGTTGGGCGAGCAGTTCGGGCGAGAGGGTCGCGCCGTAGGCGTAACGGGGCTGGAAAGCGTCCACGTAGCCGGCTTGGAGCGCGCCCTTGGACTGGGCGAGTACGGCCTTGCGCGCGGCGGGCGGGTCGGCGGCGATCTCGCGCTGGGCCTTCAGCAGTGCCCGCAGGACGGCCGTGGTGGTCTCCTCGGTCGCCTTCGGGCCGGCGACGAGCAGGGTCCGGGCCGTGTAACCGGAGAAGGGCAGCTCGGCGTAGCGGTCCCCCAGTGTGGTCCGGGCGGCATCGTAGAAGCTGGGGAAGGTGACCCCGGCGTCGATGTCCCCTCGGGCCAGGGCCGAAGTGACCTGGTTCGGGGCGAGGTTCACCACGGTCACGTCCGCGGCCGTCAGCTGTTCGGAGGCGAGCATCCGCGACAGGGCGTACTCGACGTTCGTCCCCTGCGGGACTCCGACCTTGCGGCCCTTCAGCGCGGTGAAACCGGTGATCTGCCGGTCGGTCCGGGTCAGCAGGCGCCAGTCGGAGAACCGGGACAGGTCGGCGACGATCCGCAGCTCGCGCCCGCCGAGCGCGGCCGTGACCGCGGGCAGGTCTCCCACGACGCCGAGCTGCGCCTGACCGCCGAGCACGGCGTTCAGCGCGTCGCGTCCCGTGGGCTGGGTGGTCACGGTGGCGTCGATGCCCTCGGCGGACCACAGCCCGCGCTCCTCGGCCACGTAGACGGGGGCCCCGCCGAGGTGGTCGCTGGCGGCGAGGGAGACGGCGGGACGGGCGCCGCCGCCCGCGGGGCGGGAGCCGGCGGCGCAGGCCGAGGTGAGTGCGCAGAGCAGGGCCGCCGTCAGGAGGGCGGCCACTGCGCGAGCTCTGGGCATGGGGAAGTCCTTACCTGGGGGTGGAGTGGATGGGTTTCAGTCGGAGCCGAGGTGGCGTGCGATCAGCGAGCGCAGGTCCGGGTCGGGTGGCCCGGCGGGGACGACGTGGTCGGCCAGCACCCGCCCGGGCGTCCCGCCGAGGACGATGACCCGTTCGGCGAGGGCCAGCGCCTCGTCGATGTCGTGCGTGACGAACAGGACGGTGGTCCCGCGGCGCTGCCACAGCTCCCGCAGCAGGGCCTGCATCCTGGTCCTGGTCAGAGCGTCCAGCGCTCCGAACGGCTCGTCCAACAGCAGCACTTCGGGTTCCGCGGCCAGCGCCCTGGCCAGTGCCACGCGTTGCTGCATGCCGCCGGACAGCTGGGCGGGGTACTTCTCGGCGCCGTCCGCCAGCCCCACCTCGGCCAGTGCCGCGAGGGCGCGGCGGCGGCGCTCGGGACGCGGCAGGCCGAGCCGCTTGAGCGCGAACTCGACGTTGCCGCGGGCGGTGCGCCAGGGGAAGAGCGCGTAGTGCTGGAAGACCACGCCCCGTTCCGGGCCGGGGCCCCGCACCGGGGCGGAACCCGCCGTCACCCGCCCTTCGGTGGGCCGCACGAACCCGGCCACCAGGTTGAGGAGCGTCGACTTGCCGCACCCGCTGGGCCCCAGCAGCGCCGTGAACGAGCCCGCGGGAAGCTCCAGATCGGTGCGCTCCAGAACCGGGGCGGTCCCGTAGTGGACCGACAGCCCCTCCAGTCGTACTCCCCGGCTCATGAGGCGCTCCAGTGCACGAACCGGCGGCCGACCGCGGCCAGTACGAGGTCCACGGCCACGCCGAGCAGTCCGAGTACGAGCAGCCCCGCGAACATCCGGTCCACGCGCAGGAACTGGCCGTCCACCTGGAGCCGGTACGCCAGCCCGCTGTCCGCGCCGCCCAGTTCCGCCGCCACCAGGGCGAGCAGGGCCACCGAGGCCCCGTACCGCAACGCGGCGAGCAACGCGGGCGCGGCGGCGGGCAGCAGGACCTCGGTGAACCGCCGGTGCAGGGGCGCCCCCAGCGACCGGGCCGCCCGCAGGTGGGACACCGGTACCCGGGACACCCCGTCGTGGACGTACAGCCAGACGGCGAGCAGCACGGCGTACGCGATGAGCAGGCGCTTGGCGGTCTCCCCGATGCCGAACCAGGCGGTCGCGAGCGGGACCAGCGCGATGGCGGGGATCGGGCGCAGGAAGGAGACCACCGGCGTGACGGCGGCGGACAGTCGCGGCAGGTAGCCGGTGGCGAAACCCAGCGCGCTGCCGACCAGTGCGCCCAGCGCGAAACCCTGACCGGCACGGGCCAGGCTGGCGCCGAGATCGGCGGCCAGGAGGCCACTGCGGGCGCTGTCCGTGAGCGCGGCCGCGGTCTCACCGGGCGTGGGCAGCAGTCCCGGGGCCACCGCCCCGGACCACGCGAGCAGGTACCACAGGGTGAGTACGGCACCTGCCGCGCCCAGAGCCGGGCCGAGCCCGCCGAGGGCCCGGCCGGGCGGTGAGGGGGTGGCGTGCACGGGGCGGCTCCTCGTTCGGTTCCTCGTCGATAAGTGAGGTCAATAATTGACCACGTTTATGACGGGAGTGTTGCCGCAGTGCGAAACCTCGTGAGAGCCCCCGGCCCTTGATCGGCGATGCGGTACGTTCACTTGCGTGTCTCGACCCGAACCCACGCCCGAGGCGATCGAGGTCGGACGGGTGATCCGGAGCTGCCGCAAACAGCACGGCGTCTCCATGGCCGTCCTCGCCACCCGTTCGGGCCTCTCGCAGCCCTTCCTCAGCCAGCTCGAACGCGGCCTCGCCACCCCCAGCCTCAGTTCGATCTACCGGATCGCCGAAGCCCTGGACGTCACCCCGGGCACCTTCCTGCGCCCGCCCGCCCGGCCGGGCGCGGTCAGCCACGAGAGCGACCCCCAGGTGATCCGCGTGAACGAGGCCGCGGGACAGGTCGCCCAGGTGCTCATCCCCGGCGGGCGCAGCGCGCTGATGGAGGCCTACGAGCACCACTTCGAGCCCGGCCAGGGCGAACGCGGCTGGTTCGAGCACCCAGGTGAGGACTTCCTCTACGTACTGGAGGGCGAGATCGTGCTCGAGGTCGAGGGCGAGGAACCACTGACCCTGCGCGCCGGCCAGAGCGCCCACCACCGGGGCGAAGTCCCCCACCGCTGCCGCCTGGAGGGCCCGGCCGGCGCCCGCACCCTGCTGGTCATCGCGAACGCGTAGGCCGCGGGTCCTGGGGCTGTACGCAGCGGGGGAAGACTCCCGGGGACACCGTCCCGGCACGGCTTCGGGGCTGACCCCGCCGGCGACGGGCGAGGGGCACGGCCTGCGCAGCCCGGACTACGGGCGGTCGGGCACGTACTTGTAGCCGACGCGCCGCACGGTGGAGATGCGGTTGCGGTGGGCGGGGCCGAGCTTGCGGCGCAGTCGGGCCACGTGGACGTCGACGGTTCTGCCGTCGCCGATGTGCCCATAACCCCAGATGCCGGAGATGAGGGCGTCACGGGAGTGCACCGTGTACGGATGGCTCACGAGGTGGTCCAGGAGGTCGAACTCCAGGTAGGTGAGATCCAGTTCGCGCCCGTCGACCTCGGCCAGCCGACGGGCCCGATCGACCCGGATGGCGTCGTCGGAGTGGACGGTTTCGAGGCTCGGGGCCTGTTCCGGCCAAGGAGTCGGAACCGTCCGGGGATCGAGGGTGTGGATCTCCGGCGTGACGCCGTGCGCCTCCATCAGCGCCACCGGGTCGACGTTCGCCGGCAGGAACACGAGGTAGCCGACGCGGCCGCTCGTCCCGCCGACGGGAACGACGGGCGGGCCGTCGCCGACCAGTTGGAGGCGGGGGCCGGGGCCCGGGTCACGGCGGGGGGCGGTTGCAGGAAGTGCGGTGGTCACGATGAGCCCCTTCGGCTTCTTGGAGTGAGGTAGGGATGCCGGGTTTGGGCCACGACAGGGCGGGGGTCTCCGTGACGGGTTCGACCGACCGGGAAGAGTCGGCGCGCCGCACGCCGGACGGACCCGCACGGCCCGGAGGGCGGGGGTCTGTGAACGAGCGGGACGTACAGGAGAAGCGGCGACCGGAACTCGGCGCGCGTCGAGAATGCCCTGGCGAAGAGGCCCTAGAAGGGTCGGCAGACGGCGCTGGCGACGAGACGGAAGTCAACGTACCGGCGGCGTACGAGCATCGGCTGCGAGGGGGACATGGTCACATCGTGAGGCGCGCGGGGGCACACGTCAACAGTTCCCTACTGATTCCATAGGAAATGGCTGACGCAGTGTAGGGCGCACGATCGGCGAACCCCCCTCGCGCGAACTCCTCCCGCCCGCCAGCCCCTGACGGACACCCTGCTGCGGCCCCCATCCCCTCTCAGGCCGACCCCCGGCAGAGCCGCCCGACGTGCATCGTCTTTCATTCCAAGACCGACCTGTCCGCCATTCGGTCAGACTCTTGCCGGGAAGGCTTCGGACGGTCCACTATCCCTATCAATCCGATGGGAAAGGTGGGGATCCGGTGAAGTGCGGTCCGCCGAGACGCTGATGGTGCCGGACGCCGCTCCCGCGAGACCCCGGCCGACACCTGCGCGACGTACGAGCCGGAGCGCGCCGAAACATCCCGGCACCCGCCCTGCCCGCTCACCGCGCGACTTTCCTGCCGCCCACCTTCCCGCGACCGGCCGACGCCGCCCCACCACGTTCCGGAGTAGCCGACATGACCCACGCCAGCCCCCATGGCACCGCCGTCCGACCAGCCCCCGCGCCCCACAGCGGCACCCGGGCCCGTCGGTGACGCCGATGCCGACGACACCGAGCACCACCGTCCACCGACCCGCCGACGTGCAGCGCCGGGCGCTCCTGCGCACCGCCCGCGATGTGGCGGAGGACCTCGCCTCGGACGCCATCGCCCGCGACCAGGCGGGCGAGCCGCCGATCGACGAGACGGCCCGGCTGCGCGAAGCCGGCCTGCTCGCAGCCCTCACCCCGCCCCGGGCGGGGGGCGGGGCGGACTGGGGTACCGGATGCACCGTCATACGGGAGGTCGCCGCGGCGGACAGCTCCATCGGCGACGTGCTCGCCCGCCACTACGTACACACGTGGAGCGGACGTTTCTACGCGAGTCACCCCCGCGCGACCGCCCTCGAAGAGGAGTCCGTCCGCGAGCAGTGGCTGTGGACCGGCGCGGTCCGCACTCCCCCACCCCCCGACGACGCCGAGGGACCGGACCTCACCCTGAGGCCGCGCAACACCGGCTACGTCCTGGACGGCTACCGGACCGTGGACACGGGGGCGACCGTCGCCGACCAGATCGTGCTGGACGCCGTCTGCACCGCAACCGGTGAGGCCCTGGTCGTACGGGTACCGCCCGGCACGCGGGGCGTGACCGTCGAACCCGCCCGCGACCGCCTCGGGCAGCGCGTCGCCGGCGCGGGCGAGGTGTACTTCGACCGGGTCGCGGTGGTGCCCGGGCAGGTGCTGGGCCGCCGGCCGCACGACGAGGAGTCGACCGCGCCCTTCACCGCGCTCGCGGAGCCGGCCCTCCGGCTCGCCCTGTGCCACGTAGGTCTCGGTATCGCCGAGGGCGCCCTCACCGAGGTGCGCGACCTCAGCAGGGGCGGCCGCGCACACCGGCTGCCCGGTGAGGATCCGGACCTCTTGCTGACGTACGGCGAGCTCGCCTCTGCCGTACAGACGGCCACCGCCGTCGTCGACCGGGCGACGGAGCTGATGGCGCGGGCCCTCGACACGGGCGCGCACCTCGATCCCGAGGAACCGGCGGGTGTCGCCGCCCTGGTCGCCACGGCCGAGACGGTGACCTCGAAGGCCGCCCTGCACATCACCGCCCGGGTCCTGGAACTCGCCGATGCCCCCGGCCTGGACCGCTTCTGGCGCAACGCCCGCGTCCTGACGGCCCACCGCCCCGCCGCGCACCGCCTGCGCTCCATCGGTGAGCACTACCTCAACGCCTCCCCCCGCCCGGTGGCGGCTGTCTTCCACTGAGTCGGGGCCCCGCCCAGCATGCGGACCCGCGACCTGAGCCCCTCGGCTTCCGGCACGAGAACCCGTCCGGCAGCCGAGGGGCCCACCCGTGGCCGACGCCGGCCCGAGCCGTACGGGATAATGTCCGTATGCGGATCTCAGCCAGAGCGGACTATGCGGTACGTGCCGCGCTGCAGCTTGCCGCGGCCCAGGATGACGGGCCCCTGAAGGCCGAAGCCATCGCCGAGGCGCAGGACATTCCGCACAAGTTCCTCGAAGGCATCCTGAACGACATGCGCCGCGGCGGTCTGGTGCTCAGCCAGCGCGGCGGCAACGGCGGCTACCGGCTGGCCAAGCCGGCCGGGTCCATCAGCGTCGCGGACGTCATCCGCGTCGTGGACGGACCGCTCGTCTCGGTGCGCGGGGTGCGCCCGCCGGACCTGTCCTACACCGGCCCCGCCCAGTCGCTCCTCCCCCTGTGGATCGCCCTGCGGGCCAATGTGCGCGAGATCCTCGACGGGGTGACCCTCGCCGACGTCGCGGCGGCCGACCTGCCCGCCGACGTGTCCGCGCTGACCGACACCCCCGGCGCCTGGACCAATCCCTGACCCGCGGTCCGCTGGCGTGTGGTCCGCTGACCCGCGGTCCGCTGACCCCTGGTCACTGACCCCTGCCGCCGACCCCAGACCGCCGACCCCCGGTTTCCGGCCACGGTCAGCCTCAGCCCCTCACCCACCTGCGCGTTCTCGCATCGCGAGATCTCTTCGTCCATCATGTGGACTGCCTCTTGGGGCCGGTCTCCCTGTCTGCCAATATGCCTACCAACCAGGTGGGAAAACTAGGAATCAGTGAGGTGGCCATGCGAACCCTGCACCGTGCCGGCCGAATGCTGCCCCTGACCTCCCGCCGGCACATCGACCTGGTCCGTACGTCCAGCGCCATCTGTCAGCCTGCCTGACCTGCCCGGAGGGCCCGCCTCCGCGCACTGAGCCCTGCTGTTGCTCCGTGCCGCCCCGCTCTCCGTCGGCCGGACGCGCCCCTTGGCCGACCCCACCGCCCTCGTGCCGTCGAGCACGCCGGGCGACGTACGAGCGCACGTCCCGCCCCGGCGCCCGGGCCTCCATCCGATTCCCAGCCTGCGAACGCGGTCCCGCCACCAACGGCCGGGAGGGGATGCCGTGGTGCGCCGACGGCTGTGCACCGCCTGTCTCCGTAGAACCTCCCCACACACCTTCCCTGGAAAGGACACCTCCGTGTCTGCCGCAAGACCGCTCACCACCCTGCGCGCCCTCACCCTCGCCGCGGCGCTCCCCCTGCTGCTCACCGCCTGCGGCTACGGATCCGAGGCGAAGAAGGAAGACGACAAGGCCGATGTCGCCGGGAGCAGCAAGAAGCTGTCGGCCGCCGAGGTCCGCATCGGGTACTTCCCGAACCTGACCCACGCCACCGCTCTGGTCGGTCTGCAGGAGGGCCTGATCGCCAAGGAGCTGGGCAGCACCGCGATCAAGCCGCAGGCCTTCAACGCCGGTCCGTCCGAGATCGAGGCCCTCAACGGCGGTTCCCTCGACATCGGTTTCATCGGCCCCTCGCCGGCGATCAACGGCTACGTCAAGTCCAAGGGCTCCAACCTGCGGATCATCTCCGGCTCCGCCTCCGGCGGCGTGAAGCTGGTCGTGAACCCGGACAAGATCAAGACCCTGGACGACATCAAGGGCAAGAAGATCGCCACCCCGCAGAAGGGCAACACCCAGGACGTCGCGTTCCTCAACTGGATCGCGGAAAAGGGCTGGAAGGTCGACCCGGAGTCCGGCAAGGGCGACGTCTCGGTGGTGCGCACGGAGAACAAGGTGACCCCCGACGCGTTCAAGCAGGGCTCGATCGACGGTGCCTGGGTGCCGGAGCCCACCGCCTCCAAGCTGGTCTCCGACGGCGGTTCGGTCCTCCTCGACGAGACGACGCTGTGGCCCGACAAGAAGTTCGTCATCACGAACGTCATCGTGTCGCAGAAGTTCCTCAAGGAGCACCCGGACGTCGTCGAGGCGGTCCTCGCGGGCACGGTGAAGACCAACGAGTGGATCAACGCCAACCCGGACAAGGCCAAGGCCTCCGCGAACGCGAAGCTGGCGGCCGAGGGCGGCAAGCCGCTGGACGCGAAGGTCATCGACCCGGCGTGGCCGAGCATCGCGATCACCGACGACCCGCTGGCCGCGACGCTGAAGACGCAGGCCGACTACGCGGTCAAGGCGGGGCTCATCGAGCAGCCCGACCTGAGCGGCATTTACGACCTGACGCTCCTGAACAAGGTCCTGGCGGCCGCCGGGAAGCCCGCCGTCTCCGACGCCGGTCTCGGCGCGAAGTAAGTCCCGCTCGACGCAAATACCGCAACCCCAGGAGGTGACGACCATGGCCACGACGTTCGCCAAGGCTGCCGAGGGCACCGTAGCGGAACGGACGCACGCCGCTCGGATCGAGCACGTCTCGAAGTCCTTCTCCGGCCCGGCCGGATCGCAGCTCGTCCTGGACGACATCAGCCTCGATGTCGCTCCCGGAGAGTTCGTCAC
>NZ_JBEZLA010000094.1:0-19457 GCF_040651925.1 Streptomyces sp. NPDC048349
CATCCACCGAAGTGGACGGGGTATCAACTTCTGGCGTTGATTTTTGGCACGCTGTTGAGTTCTCAAGGAACGGACGCTTCCTTTGTACTCACCCTTTCGGGCTTTCCTCCGGGCTTTCGTTCTGTTGTTCTTGCGTTTCCGACTCTATCAGACTCTTTCGGGCCCGATTTCCTCGGCGCTTTCCAGGTTCTGCGCTTTCGCGCTTTCCCTTTCCGGCGATTCCGACTCTATCAGATCCTTTCGGGCCTGACTCCCAGTCAGCGGGGTTTGCCGCCCGGGCTGTTGGGCCCTTGCGGCGAGTGAGACAGTAGCGGATTCCCTGCCCCCGAACCTAATCGGCGACGGCGTCCTCGGACGCGGATTCCTCATTCGCAAATACGCATGAAAACGAGACGACAAAGTGAGTCGTTCGTTCGAATGTGTAGTGCGGGATGGTCGTCCGGGGACCGACCGGGGTCGGCGCTCACTTCGGACAACTCGAAGAACCTTACGGACTTGGCACACGTGTGTCAACCCCCGGCTGACCTGCGGCGCGTGGTGTGCCAACTTCATGCCGTCCTCATGCCGTTCCGTCTACCCTGGCCCCATGACTACGCATGCGCTCACGCTCAACCTCCGTTGGTGGGCCGCCTGACGGCGGCCGACTGCAACGCGAGCACGCATGCGCTCACGGCCGCCGCTACGGCGGCCGTTTACGTTCCTCCCCTCCCGGGAGTGGCTCGGTCGTCCGACGCGGCGGCCCCGACACCACTCACACGAGGGAGTACAGGACATGACGAGGATCTTCAGCGGGGTCAAGCCGACGGGGCATCTGACGCTGGGGAACTACCTGGGCGCCGTACGCCAGTGGGTCGCCGCCGACCAGGAGCCGGACGAGGCCCTGTTCTGCGTCGTCGACCTGCACGCGCTGACCGTCGAACACGATCCGGCGCGCGTGCGGCGGCTCAGCCGGCAGGCGGCGACGCTGTTGCTCGCCGCCGGACTGGATCCACAGCGGTGCACGCTGTTCGTCCAGAGCCATGTCGGCGAGCACACGCGGCTGGCGTACCTGCTGGAGTGCACCGCCACCGACGGTGAGTTGCGCCGGATGATCCAGTACAAGGAGAAAGCGGCGAAAGCGCAGGCCGCGGGGGACGGCGTGCGGCTTTCGCTGCTCACCTATCCCGTGCTGATGGCCGCCGACATCCTGGCGTACCGGACCGACGAGGTGCCCGTGGGTGAGGACCAGCGGCAGCACGTCGAGTTGACGCGGGATCTGGCCGTGCGCTTCAACCAGCGCTACGGGCACACGTTCACGGTGCCCAAGGCCACGCATCCGGCGGTCGCCGCGCGGGTCATGGACCTCCAGGAGCCGACCTCCAAGATGGGGAAGTCCGACGCGAACGGCACGGGGATCGTCTACCTGCTCGACGAGCCGGGGGTCGTGCGCAAGAAGGTGATGCGGGCGGTCACCGACAGCGGGGCCGACGGGGTCGTCTACGACCGTGCGGCGCGGCCCGGCGTCGCGAACCTGCTGGACGTCCTGGCCGCCTGTACGGGCGGGGATCCCGTGCGGCTCGCCGAGGGCTACGACGGGTACGGCGCGCTCAAGCGGGACGTCGCCGACGCGGTCGTCGAGCTGCTGCGGCCGGTGCGGGAGCGGCATGCCGAGCTGGCGGCCGATCCGGCCGAGGTGGACAAGGTGCTGCGGGAGGGTGCGGGGCGGGCCCGGGAGCTGGCGCGGCCGGTGGTGGACCGGGCGTACGAGGCCATCGGGTTGCTGGCTCCGTGAAGGGGCAGCGGCACGGGCTCCGTGGAGCTTGCGTGAAGGGGCCCCCGTGAAGGGGTGAGAGGCACGGGCTGCGGGCCCCCGCTCGGCGGGGGCCCGTACCCCGCGTCTCAGCTGTTGCCGGAGGCCAGCTCGCGGCTGCGGTCGCGGGCCGCTTCGAGGGCGGCGATCAGGGCGGCGCGTACGCCGTGCCGCTCCAGCTCGACGATCGCGTTGATCGTCGTACCGGCCGGGGAGGTGACGGCCTCGCGGAGCTTGACCGGGTGCTCGCCGCTGTCGCGGAGCATCACGGCGGCGCCGATGGCGGCCTGGACGATGAGGTCGTGGGCCTGGGCGCGGGGCAGGCCCAGGAGGATGCCGGCGTCGGTCATGGCTTCGACGAGGAAGTAGAAGTAGGCGGGTCCGGAGCCGGAGAGGGCGGTGGCGGCGTCCTGCTGGGACTCCGGGACGCGCAGGGTCTTGCCGACACCGCCGAAGATCTCCTCGGTGTGGACGAGGTGTGCGGCCGTGGCGTGGCTGCCGGCCGAGATGACGGACATGGCCTCGTCGACGAGGGCGGGGGTGTTCGTCATGACGCGGACGACGGGGGTGCCGGGCGCGAGCCGCTCCTCGAAGAAGGAGGTGGGGATGCCGGCGGCGCCGCTGATGACCAGGCGGTCGGCGGGGACGTGCGGGGCGAGCTCTTCGAGGAGCTTGCCCATGTCCTGCGGCTTGACGGTGAGGATGAGGGTGTCGGCGCGCTTGGCGGCCTCGGCGTTGCTGACGGCCTCGACGCCGTAGCGGGCGTGGAGCTCCTCGGCGCGTTCCGCGCGGCGGGCGGTGACGAGGAGCTTCGAGGCGGGCCAGCCGCCGCGGATCATCCCGCTGAGCAGGGCCTCGCCGATCTTGCCGGTACCGAGGACTGCGACTGTCTGGGTCATGCCCGATTCACCTCGCCGAACGCGCTGCGTAGTACTGCGTACGGGATCATCCTTGCACTCGGGCCGGTGGGCCGGGCGGTGTGTCCGGTCCGTGGGCGCCGGGGTTCTTCAGGGGGTGCGGCGGCGGAGGGTGGCCGCGCCGAGGGCGAGGACGAGCAGGGCGCAGGCGGCGACGACGACGGCGTCGCGGACGAAGTCGGCGGTCATGTCGGTGTGGGTGAGGACCTGGGTCATGCCGTCGACGGCGTAGGACATGGGCAGGACGTCCGAGAGGGCTTCGAGGACGGGCTGCATGGTGTCGCGGGGCGCGAAGAGGCCGCACAGGAGCAGCTGCGGGAAGATCACCGCCGGCATGAACTGGACGGCTTGGAACTCGGAGGCCGCGAAGGCCGAGACGAACAGGCCGAGGGCGGTCCCGAGGAGCGCGTCGAGCAGGGCGACGAGGAGCAGGAGCCAGGGGGATCCGACGACGTCCAGGCCGAGGAGCCAGAGGGCGAGGCCGGTGGCGAGGAGCGACTGGACGACGGCGACGGCTCCGAAGGCGAGGGCGTAGCCGGCGATGAGGTCGCCCTTGCCGAGCGGCATGGCCAGGAGGCGCTCCAGGGTGCCGGAGGTGCGCTCGCGCAGGGTGGCGATGGAGGTCACCAGGAACATCGTGATCAGCGGGAAGATCCCGAGGAGGGACGCACCGATGCTGTCGAAGGTGCGGGGGCTGCCGTCGAAGACGAAACGGAGCAGCGTCAGCATCAGCACGGGGACCAGCAGCATCAGGGCGATGGAGCGCGGGTCGTGGCTGAGCTGGCGCAGGACGCGGGCGGCGGTGGCGGTGGTGCGGGCCGCGCTCATGGCGGTGCTGCGGGCCCCGTTCATGGCGGTCGTGGCGGTCATCGCTGCGGCTCCTGGGCGGCGGTGGCACCGGCGGTGCCGTGGGTGGGGTGCGGGGCGGGGGCGTGGGCGCGGGCGTTGGCCTCGTCGACGAGGCGGAGGAAGCCTTCCTCGACGGTGGCGGAGCCGGTACGGGCGCGCAGGGCGTCGGGGGTGTCCTGGGCGAGGATGCGGCCCTCGCGCATGAGGAGCAGGTCGTGGCAGCGCTCGGCCTCGTCCATGACGTGCGAGGAGACGAGGATCGTGGCCCCGCGGGTGCGGGTGATCTCGTGGAAGAGGTTCCAGAGGTCGCGGCGCAGGACGGGGTCGAGGCCGACGGTGGGTTCGTCGAGGACGAGGAGCTCGGGGGTGCCGAGCAGGGCGACGGCGAGGGAGACGCGACTGCGCTGGCCGCCGGAGAGGTTGCCGGCGAGGACGTCGGTGTGGGTGGTGAGGTCGACGTCGGTGACGGCCTGCCGCACGGCGGCGGCGCGGCGGTCGGCTGCGGCGCGGCCGGGGTCGAGGATCGCGGCGAAGTAGTCGAGGTTCTGCCGGACGGTGAGGTCGTCGTAGACGGAGGGCGCCTGGGTGACGTAGCCGATGCGGGAGCGCAGCTCGGGGTGGCCGGCGGGGCGGCCCAGGACCTCCAGGGTGCCGGTGACGCGGGCCTGGGTGCCGGCGACGGCGCGCATGAGGGTGGACTTTCCGCAGCCTGAGGGGCCGAGGAGGCCGGTGATGCGGCCGCGGGGTACGTCGAAGCCGATGCCGTCGAGGACGGTGCGGGGCGTGCGGCCCGTGCCGCGGCGGACGGTCAGGCCGTCGGCGTGCACGGCGGGCCCGGCTCCTGGGGGCGGGTTATTCATCATGTGATGAATAATGCTCCTGGCGGTGCCCGGGCGTCAATCGGCCGGAGCCGCCGGAAGACATTCGCCGCGGAGCGGTTGGGGGGAGCGGTTGCGGAAAGCGGTTGCGGAGAGCGGTTTCGGGGAGCGGTTGCTACTTCTTGCGCTTGGGGCGGCGTGCGGCTGGGTTGCCGGTACGGGCGCTGCGGCGGCGGGCGTAATCGGCCACGGCACGCTCGTGCTCGGCGCGGCGCAGCTTCTCGCCCGGGGCCTCGACGAGGCAGCGGAGGAAGTAGGCGATGAGCGAGCCGATGAAACCGATGGCCTTCAGGCCCTTGAGGGCGGCCTCGTCGGAGGAGGGGGCCGGGCGGCGGCTGAAGGACTCCCAGGTCTTGGCGAAGGCGATGGAACTGCAGACCGCGAAGAGGACGACGACCGAGATGCTGAGGAAGGGGCCGACGTTGCCGATCTCCAGGCCCTCGTAGGAGAGCCGGAGCAGGAGCGCGGCGGCGACGGCGGTGACCAGCGAGCCGATGGCGACGCCGGCGCGGCGCAGGGCGTAGCCGCCGTCGTGGTTCACCCAGGTGGTGCCGAAGAAGCGGATCGGCTCCGGCTCGGGCCCGGCGGGCGCGGCCGGGACCGCGGCCGGCTCGGCCGGTGGCCGGGGGAGGTTCTGGTCTCGCTGGTCGTCGCTCACATCGGCGATTATCCCCCGCCGGGCCGGCCGGGCCGGGTGTGTCTCACGTGTCAGACGGGCGGTGGCGGCGGCGCGGGACGCGGCTGGACCGGCCGGACCGGCAAAACGGCGGCCCTTGGCCGGCGGACCCGCGGACCGGTGGCCGGCGGCCGACGGACCCGCGGACCGTTGGCCGGCGGACCCGCTACCGCTAGCCGCAGTGCGCGGCCACGTAGCCGTCGCTGCCGGTCTTCACGTAGGCGTCGGACACGAACTGGCCGTTGCCGACGCAGTCCCACAGGTTCGTGGTGCCGTACGGGCCCGAGACCGTGGTGCCCGCGCACTGGCAGCGGATCGTCACCCAGGCTCCGAGCGGCAGGACGGCGACGACGGGATATCCGGTGCCCGGGCCGCTGCGGACGTTGAGCTGGACGCCGGGCGCGACCGGGTAGGACTTGTAGCCGGACCCTGCGGTGAGGGTCTGGACCTCGTTCACTTCGTTCTCAACCGACATCGGACATCTCCCCCTTGAGCATGACGCTCTGCAACTCGCGCAGGGTAGCAGGCCCTTACCGATTCATATGCGCCATCGACTAGGCTCCGGCGGGGGTGGTCGGCAGTGCATTCACTGCGCGCGGAACGGGCCGGTTTTCCGGAGTACGCCGGGCAGTACCGGCTGGAATCCGTCCTGGGTTCCGGGGGCATGGGAGTGGTCCATCTGGCCACCTCCGCATCCGGGCTGCGGCTCGCGGTCAAGGTCGTCCACGCCCAGCACGCGGCGGATCCGGAGTTCCGGGCCAGGTTCCGGCAGGAGGTCGCTGCCGCCCGCCGGGTGAGCGGGGCGTTCACCGCACCCGTCGTCGACGCGGACCCCGATGCCGAGCGGCCTTGGATGGCCACCCTGTTCATCGACGCCCCCACCCTCGCCGAACAGGTACGGGAGGAGACCCTCGCCCCCGGAGCGCTGGCCAGGCTCGGCGCCGGGCTTGCGGAGGCGCTGCGGGACATCCACCGGGCGGGCGTCGTGCACCGCGACCTCAAGCCCAGCAACGTCCTGATGGCGCCGGACGGCGTACGGGTCATCGACTTCGGGATCTCCCGGCCCGCCGACAGCGATCTGCGGACCGAGACCGGGAAGCTGATCGGCACACCGCCGTTCATGGCCCCCGAGCAGTTCCAGCGGCCGCGGGAGGTCGGGCCGGCCGCGGACGTGTTCGCGATGGGCGCCGTACTGGTGCACGCGGCGACCGGGCGCGGGCCGTTCGACTCCGACAGCCACTACCTCGTCGCGTACCAGGTGGTGCACAGCGAGCCCGACCTGACCGGAGTACCCGCCTCCCTCGCGCCGGTCATCGCGCGCTGCCTCGCCAAGGACCCCGCCGACCGGCCCACCCCCGACGCCCTGCTCGGAGAGCTGCGGGCCGCCGCGTATCCGACGGAGGAGGAGACCCGCGCCTTCATCCCGCAGCCCCGGCGGCCGGTCTCGGCACAGCCCGCGCCGCCCGCCGCGCACGCCGAGCCCGCCCCGCACGCCGTGCCCGCCCCGTCCGCCGCGCCGCTCCCCGCCGACGAGGTCACGCACCGGCGCGTACGCGTCACCGGCACTCCGCGCCCGGGGCGGCGACCGCGACGGCTCGCCCTCGCCACCGCGCTGGCGCTGCTGCTGACGGGCGGAGCCGTCGGCGCGTACGCGCGGTTCGCGGACGGCGAGGACCCCGCGGGGCGCACCGCTCCGCACCCGGCGGGCTCGGCCGCACAGGCGCCCCCGCCCACGCCGTGGTCGGCCCCGCTCGGCGACCGCGGCCCCGGGAACACGGTGGCCGCGTGTGCCGCGGCGGGCACAGCCCTGTACTGCTCGACCCCGGGACTCGTCGCGGCCCGGCTGGACCCGGCCGACGGCGCCCTCTCCTGGTCGGTGCCCGCACCGGGCACCGCGGCACCGACGGCGGGCGCCACCGCGCTCGCTCCCTCCCCGAGCGGCGGGCTCGTCCTCGCCGTGGCCCCGGGAAGCGGGCTGCTCCAAGCGCTGGACCCGGCCACAGGCGTACCGCGGTGGAAAAAGGAGATCGCGCCGAACGCGACCGTGCTGCCCGCCGGCTCGAAGGTGCTGGCCGCCGCGGCGGACGGGACCGTCACGGCGCTCGACGCCGCCACCGGCACCGTCAGCTGGAGCAAGCGGCTGGGCCGGGTGGGGTCCGTCTGGCTCACCGGCCCGGGCCGGCCGGACGGCGGCCTGGACCTGTACGTGTCGACCCGGGCCGACGACGGCACGTCCTCGCAGGTCTCGGCGGTCGATCCGGCCGACGGCACGCTGCGCTGGCACCTGCGCGCGCCGGGCCTGCTCAAGCCGGTCGGGGCAGCCCAGGGCGGTCTGTACCTCCTGGCCGGCGACCTGCAGGGCATGTCGGTGGCGGTCGTGCGCATCGATCTCGCCACGCGGGCGGTCCGGCGCACCGCATTGTCGGTGGCGCAGCTGCAGGCCGAGGCGGCCGTCGGACCGGACGGGATCGTGTACCTCATCGGCGTCTCGGGCGCGCTGACGGCCGTCGCCGGAGAGAAGGAAGCGTGGCGGCTGGAGACGGCCGTGGCCACGGCATCCCGGCCGGTCGTCGACGCCGGGCAGCTGTACCTGATGGCGGCCGACGGCCGGCTGATGGCGGTCGACGCACGCGCCGGACGGCTGATCGGGCAGACCGACCCCCGGATGGGGACCGGCCGGGGCACCTACACGGCCACCGTGCCCGCGCCCGTGGTCGCCGACGGGCGGGTGTTCGGGAGTGCGCCCGACGGGACCGTGTTCGCGGTGGACGCGGCGAACCCCGCCGGCTGGTGAAGCGGCCGGCGGGGTTCGGGAGCGCGAAGCGGGGCGAGCCGGGGTGGTGCGGGCGCCCGGCGGACGGCTGGGTCCGTCAGGAAAGACGGCTCACGTCGCGGACGGCACCCTTGTCGGCGCTCGTGGCCATCGCCGCGTAGGCGCGCAGGGCCGCGGAGACCGTGCGCTCGCGGTCCTTGGGGGCGTACACGCCGCCGAGGGCCTCGTGGCGGGCGGCCAGCGTGGCCTCGTCGACCAGGAGCTCGATGGACCGGTTCGGGATGTCGATCCGGATCCGGTCACCGTCCTCGACGACCGCGATGGTGCCGCCCGATGCCGCCTCCGGGGAGGCGTGGCCGATGGACAGGCCCGAGGTGCCGCCGGAGAAGCGGCCGTCGGTCACCAGGGCGCAGACCTTGCCGAGGCCGCGGCCCTTGAGGAAGGAGGTCGGGTAGAGCATCTCCTGCATGCCGGGACCGCCGCGCGGGCCCTCGTAGCGGATGACGACGACGTCGCCCGCCTTGATCTCCTTGCGCAGGATCTTGTCGACGGCCTCGTCCTGCGACTCGCAGACGACCGCCGGGCCCTCGAACGTCCAGATCGACTCGTCGACACCGGCGGTCTTGACCACACAACCGTCGACGGCGAGGTTGCCCTTCAGGACGGCGAGGCCGCCGTCCTTGGAGTACGCGTGCTGCACGGAGCGGATGCAGCCGCCCTCGGCATCGAGGTCGAGGGTGTCCCAGCGCTCGGACTGGGAGAAGGCGGTGGCGGAGCGCTTGCAGCCGGGGGCCGCGTGCCACAGCTCCATGGCCTCCTCGGACGCCGTGCCGGAGCGGGCGTCCCACTGCGCCAGCCAGTCCTCCAGGTTGGTGGAGTGGACCGAGGTGACGTCCTTGTTCAGCAGGCCGCCGCGGTGCAGCTCGCCCAGGATGGCGGGGATGCCGCCGGCCCGGTGGATGTCCTCCATGTAGTACGTGCCGCCGGGCGCCACGTTCGGGGCGACCTTGGCCAGGCACGGGACGCGGCGCGAGACCTCGTCGATGTCCTTGAGGTCGTAGTCCAGCCCCGCCTCCTGCGCCGCCGCCAGCAGGTGCAGGATCGTGTTGGTCGAGCCGCCCATCGCGATGTCGAGGGCCATGGCGTTCTCGAAGGCCTGGCGGGTGGCGATGTTGCGGGGCAGGACCGAGTGGTCGTCCTGCTCGTAGTGGCGCTTGGTGATCTCGACGATCGTGCGGCCGGCGTCCTCGTAGAGGGCGCGGCGGGCCGTGTGCGTGGCCAGGACCGAGCCGTTGCCCGGGAGGGCGAGGCCGATGGCCTCGGCGAGGCAGTTCATCGAGTTGGCGGTGAACATGCCCGAACACGAGCCGCAGGTCGGGCAGGCGTTCTCCTCGATGCGCAGGACGTCCTCGTCGGAGACGTTCTCGTTGGAGGCGTCGACCATCGCGTCGATCAGGTCGAGCTTGCGGACCGTGCCGTCGACCAGGGTCGCCTGGCCGGCCTCCATCGGGCCGCCGGAGACGAAGACGACCGGGATGTTGAGGCGCATGGCGGCCATCAGCATGCCGGGGGTGATCTTGTCGCAGTTGGAGATGCAGATCAGGGCGTCGGCGCAGTGGGCCTCGACCATGTACTCCACGCTGTCCGCGATCAGGTCGCGGGAGGGCAGGGAGTAGAGCATGCCCGCGTGGCCCATCGCGATGCCGTCGTCGACCGCGATGGTGTTGAACTCGCGCGGGATCGCACCGGCCGCGCGGATGGCGTCGGAGACGATCCGGCCGACCGGGGCCAGGTGGGTGTGGCCGGGGACGAACTCGGTGAACGAGTTGGCGACCGCGATGATCGGCTTGCCGATGTCCTCGCTCGCTACGCCCGACGCACGCATAAGGGCGCGTGCGCCCGCCATGTTGCGGCCGTGGGTGACGGTGCGGGACCTCAGCTCGGGCATCGGGTTCACTCCCCATGAGTGCGGCCGGCCTTGCGAGCGCGGCCACGACTGTAGATATGAATCAGTTACGAGGCTACGCCTCCGGCCCGGGATACGGACAGCAGGTCCGCATGCCGGGACGCGGGGCTCATTCCTCGGTCAGGTACCGCTGGAGGGTGGGCGCCACCAGGGACACGATGGCCTCCGGGTCGGCGGACGCCAGGGGCTCGACCTGCACCACGTACCGCAGGATCGCGATGCCGACCATGTGGGAGGCCGCGAGCTCCGCGCGGAAGGTCGGGTCGGGGACGTCGAGGTCGGCCGCCACGCGCTCCAGGACGCGGCGCAGCACGATGCGGCGCAGCACCGCGGCCGCCGCGTCGTGGGTCAGCGCGGACCGGATCACGGCCAGCAGCGGCGCCCGGGTGACCGGGTTCTCCCAGATCCCCAGGAAATAGCGGGCGAGCCGCTCCCCGATGCCGGCCGGGCCCTCGCCGAGGATCGCCGGGACCACCAGCGCCGGCTCCATGCTCAGCTCGATGGCGGCGGCGAACAGGTCGTCCTTGCTGCCGAAGTAGTGGTGGACCAGCGCCGGATCCACGCCGGCGGCCTTGGCGACACCGCGCACGGAGGTCTTGTCGTAGCCGCGCGCCGCGAACTCGGAGCGGGCCGCGAGGCGGATGCGCTCCTGGGTGCCGGGCCCCTCCCCGATCTCGTCCTGGCGGGGCCGGCCGGGGCCGCGGCGGCGCTTGGCGGGCTCGGTCACGGGCGCCGCGCCCCGTCGCGCGGGGCGGACGCGGTGGCGAGGTGCAGGCGGGTGAAGGCCAGCGCCTCGGCGAGGTCGGCCTCGCGCTCGGCGGAGGACATGGCGCGCCGGGTGTTGACCTCGATCACCACGTGCCCGTCGAAGGACGTACGCGCGAGCCCCTCGAGCAGCTCGGCGCAGGGCTGCGTACCGCGGCCCGGGACCAGATGCTCGTCCTTCGCCGAACCGTTTCCGTCGGCGAGGTGGACGTGCGCGAGCCGCCCGCCCATCCGGTCGATCATCGCGAGGGCGTCCGTACGGGCGGTCGCAGTGTGCGAAAGGTCGACCGTGAAATGCCGGTAGTCGTCCTTCGTCACATCCCACTCGGGGGCGTAGGCGAGCATCTCGCGGTCGCGGTAGCGCCACGGGTACATGTTCTCGACGGCGAAGCGGACGTCGGTCTCGTCGGCCATCCGCCAGATCCCGGTGACGAAGTCCCGCGCGTACTGGCGCTGCCAGCGGAAGGGCGGGTGGACGACGACGGTGGACGCACCGAGCCGCTCGGCCGCCGCCTGGGCCCGCTGGAGCTTGGTCCAGGGGTCGGTGGACCACACCCGCTGGGTGATCAGCAGGCACGGCGCGTGGACGGCGAGGATCGGCACCCGGTGGTGGTCGGACAGCCGGCGCAGGGCGTCGACGTCCTGGCTGACCGGGTCCGTCCAGACCATGACCTCGACGCCGTCGTAGCCGAGGCGCGCGGCGATCTCGAAGGCGGTCGCCGTGGACTCCGGATAGACGGAGGCGGTGGACAGGGCGACTTTCGCGGTCGGGACACGGACTGGTTCTGCCACGGACACAGGGTACGGGGTACGGGCCCGGCGCCCCCTCGTGCGTTCGCCCCCGCGCCAGGCCCCGGCGTCCCGACCCGCCCTCAGCCGGCGCTCCTCAGCCGGTGCTCCTCAGCCGGTGCCCGTCGGCAGGTGGTCCAGCCGGCGCAGGATGACGCCCTCGCGCAGCGCCCACGGGCAGATCTCGAGCTCGTCGACGCCGAAGAGGTCCATCGCACCCTCGGCGACCACCGCTCCCGCCAGGAGCTGGTTCGCCCGGCCCTCCGAGACGCCCGGGAGGGCCGCCCGCTGGGCCGTGGTCATCGCGGCCAGCCGCGGGACCCACTCCTCCAGCGACTTGCGGGTCAGGTCCCGCTGCACGTAGAGGCCCTCGGCCGTGCGGGCCGCGCCCGCGATGCGGGCCAGCTGCTTGAACGTCTTCGACGTCGCCACCACGTGGTCCGGGGTCCCGAAGCGGCTGAACTCCCGCACGGTCCTCGCGATCTCCGCCCGCACGTGCCTGCGCAGGGCGCGGAGGTCCAGCGCGTCCGGCGGGTCGCCCGGCAGCCAGCCGGCGGTCAGGCGGCCCGCTCCCAGCGGGAGGGAGACGGCCGCGTCCGGGTCCTCGTCGATGCCGTACGCGATCTCCAGCGAGCCGCCGCCGATGTCGAGGACCAGCAGCTTCCCGGCCGACCAGCCGAACCAGCGGCGCGCCGCCAGGAAGGTCAGCCGGGCCTCGTCCTCGCCGCTCAGGACGGGCAGGTCGACCCCGGTCTCGGCCTTGACCCGGGCCAGCACCGCGTCCGCGTTCGTGGCCTCGCGGACGGCGCTGGTCGCGAACGGCAGGACGTCCTCGCAGCCCTTGTCCTCGGCGGCCTGAACGGCGTCGGTGATCACGGAGACGAGACGCTCGACCCCCTCGGGAGTGACCGCGCCCTCCTCGTCGAGCAGCTCCGCCAGCCGCATCTCCACCTTGTGCGAGTGGGCCGGCTGCGGGCGCGCGCCGGGGTGCGCGTCCACCACCAGCAGGTGGACCGTGTTCGAACCCACATCAAGGACACCGAGTCTCATAGGGGGAAACGCTACTGCGACGAACGCGGACGGGTGACGTAAGGGGCGCTTAGGCTTGAGTTTGTGCCACATACGAAGAAGGCCAACAAGACCACGTCCGGCGGCAAGGCCGGGAACAAGACCGCCAAGGCGAAGGCCGCCGTACCGGCGGGCGACGAGAAGGGGCTCGATTTCGCCCGGGCCTGGGTGGAGTTTCCCGATCCCGCCGATGACGAGCAGGTCTTCCGCTGCGACCTGACCTGGCTGACCTCCCGCTGGACGTGCATCTTCGGCAACGGCTGCCAGGGCATCCAGGCGGGGCGGGCGGCCGACGGGTGCTGCACGCTCGGTGCGCATTTCTCCGACGAGGACGACGAGAAGCGCGTCGCCCAGCACGTGGCCCGGCTCACGCCCGAGCTGTGGCAGTTCCACGACGTGGGCAGCGAGTCCGGGTGGACGCAGGCCGACGACGACGGGGAGAAGCAGACCCGTCGCTGGGACGGCGCGTGCATCTTCCTGAACCGGCCGGGGTTCCCCGCGGGGGCCGGCTGCTCGCTGCACATCCTCGCCCTGAAGGAGGGCCGGGAGCCGCTGGAAACCAAGCCCGACGTGTGCTGGCAGCTGCCGATCCGGCGTACCTACGACTGGATCGAGCGGCCCGACGACACCCGGGTGCTCCAGGTGTCGATCGGCGAGTACGACCGGCGCGGCTGGGGTCCGGGCGGCCACGACCTGCACTGGTGGTGCACGTCGGCGACCTCCGCGCACGGCGCCGGCGAGCCGGTGTACGTGTCGTACCGCCCCGAGCTGACCGAGATGATGGGCAAGGAGGCGTACGAGGAGCTGGTGAAGCTGTGCGAGGCACGGCTCGCCTCGCTGCTGCCGATGGCCCCGCACCCGGCCGACCCGGAGCTGCCGGCCTAGCGCCTAGCGCTTAGCGCCTAGCCCGACGTGGCCGGGGCCGAGGACGAAGCCGAGGGGCCCGGGCCGGGGTCGGGGTCCGGGGAAACCGTTCCTCCTGGCGTCGGGGTCGGGGTGGGCGTGGGCGTGGGTGTCGGGGTCGGAGTCGGGGTGGGTGTCGGGCTCGACGGCGGGGTCGGGGTGGGGGTCGGGGCCGGGGTCGACGGCGGCTCCGGGGTCGGCGCCGGGCGCCCGCGGCCCTGGATGGCGACGACCGCACCGCCGGGATCCACCCCCACCCGGGCCGCCCAGGCCCCCACCGGCTGGGCCTCGGTGTCCACGGTGATCCGCAGGGTGACCGATTCTCCAGGGGCCAGCGTGCCCGCCGTGCGGCTCGCGCGCAGCCAGGGCGCGTCGGACCAGAGCCGCCAGTCCACCGGCGCGCCGCCGGACGCGGTGAGGGTGAGCAGCGTGGTGGGTCCGTGGGAGGACGCGGCCACGGTGAGCCGGCCGGGGGCACCGGCCCGGTCGGGAGCCGGCGGGGGGCCGGTGCTGATCACCTGGACGGAGACGTCGGGCTCGGCGCTGCCCGGGGCGAAGGCGGGGCCGCCGGTGGCGGAGGAGGCGTTCCCGGCGTTCTCGTAGGCGGTGAGCGGGCGGCCGCCGATGTGCGGCGCCGTCGGGAGGTCGGATTCGCGCGCCGAGATGCGGGTGGCGCTGTCGCCGCCGACGGGTTCGCCGGTGCTGGGCGCGCCGCGGTAGGCCGCCCACAGGGCCAGGACGGGCGCGGCGACGACGGTGGCGACCACGGTGGTGGTCACCGCCCGGGCCCGCATCCGGTCGAGGCGGGCCGCGCGGTCCTTGGGGTCCATGGGGAAGCCGGTACGGTCGAAGCGCGGGGCGGGCCGCCGGCCCCTGCCGCCGGAGCGCAGCATCGCGGCGTGGACGGCGGTGCGGGGGGCGGGGACGAGCGGGAGGGCGGCGGTGTCGATGCCGGCGGAGCCGGGCCAGGGGGCTCCGGCGCCCACGCGCTCGGCGACGCGGCGGCAGCGCGGACAGTCGTCGACGTGGCGCACGAGCTCGGCGCGCAGGGTGGTGGAGAGCAGGACCTGCCCGTCGCCGGTGAGCCGGGAGACGCCGGGGCAGCTGCCGGTCTCCACGACGGCGAGGGCGGTGCGGGTGCGCTCCACCTCGCAGGCGGCGCCGGACAGCAGCTCCCGGGCGGCGGCCGCGGGCGTGCCGAGGACGGCGGCCAGTTCGGGAACGCCGAGCCGGTGGCGGACGGCGAGCTCCAGGGCCTCGCGCTGTTCGGGCGTGGTCCCGGCGGCCTCCGGCCAGGCGAGGCGGGCCAGCTCGGTCCGGCGGTACGCGCTCACGTCGAGCGTCCGGCGGGTCCCGCCGGACGGGTCGCCCTCCGTTCCCGTACCCTCGCCCGGCGCACGTCCGGACCGGGTGTGCTCCGGCGCACGCCCGGCGCAATGCGCGCCCTGCCGTGCGCGCCTCTGCTCCGCCAGCCGGTGCAGGCAGCCCCAGCGCGCCAGGGCGTAGAGCCAGGCGCGCCGGTCCCCTTCGTCGGGGCAGCGGCCGGGATGCCGTTCGGCCACGGCGAGGACGCCGCCCAGCACCTCGGTGGCGGTGTCGTGGTCGCACAGGACCGACAGGCAGTACGTGAACAGGCCGTCCAGGTAGGGCTCGTGCCGGAAGGGCGGCGGCGGCTCCTGCTCGAGGGGCGTGCGCCCGTGCGCCCGGTGTGCGCCGGAGCGTGACGAGGAGTGTGCCTGGCTGCTGCTGTTCACCTGGCGACCGTAGGCGGCGCGCCGGTGGACCTCCGGAAGCCTTCCCCGGATTTAGCCCTTATGGGTGAACAGATCGGTGGGGCACTGACCTCGGTGTTGTCGGCGGGGGCAGCCGGGCAGCCGGTGCGGTGCCCGCCCGCGGCCCGCGCACTGCCCGCGCCCGGCCCGTGCGGTGTCCGTGCGGTGTCCGGGCAGCCGGTGCAGTGTCCGCGCTGTCGGTGCCGGCGGCTACGGTGAGCCGCATGGCTGCCCGTACTGCTCGTTCATCCGCCAAGGACCGGCCGTCCTACCGCTGTACCGAATGCGGCTGGACGACCGCGAAGTGGCTCGGGCGGTGCCCCGAGTGCCAGGCCTGGGGCACCGTCGAGGAGATGGGCGCACCCGCCGTGCGGACCACCGCGGCGGGCCGGGTGTCGACCGCCGCGGTGCCGATCGCGCAGGTCGACGGCCGGACGGCGACCGCGCGCAGCACCGGTGTGGACGAGCTGGACCGGGTGCTCGGCGGCGGTCTCGTGCCCGGCGCCGTGGTGCTGCTGGCCGGGGAGCCCGGCGTCGGGAAGTCGACGCTGCTGCTCGACGTCGCCGCGAAGGCCTCCAACGGCGACCACCGCACGCTGTACGTCACGGGCGAGGAGTCGGCGAGCCAGGTGCGGCTGCGCGCCGACCGGATCAACGCGCTGAGCGACCACCTGTACCTGGCGGCAGAGACCGACCTGTCGGCCGTACTGGGGCACCTGGACGCGGTCAAGCCCTCCCTCCTCATCCTGGACTCCGTGCAGACCGTCGCCTCCCCCGAGATCGACGGCGCGCCCGGCGGCATGGCCCAGGTCCGCGAGGTCGCCGGGGCCCTGATCCGCGCCTCCAAGGAACGCGGGATGTCCACGCTCCTGGTCGGTCACGTGACCAAGGACGGGGCCATCGCCGGACCCCGGCTCCTGGAGCACCTGGTCGACGTGGTGCTCAGCTTCGAGGGCGACCGGCACGCCCGGCTGCGGCTGGTGCGCGGCGTCAAGAACCGGTACGGCGCCACGGACGAGGTGGGCTGCTTCGAGCTGCACGACGAGGGCATCACCGGGCTCGCCGACCCGAGCGGCCTGTTCCTGACCCGGCGCGCCGAGGCAGTGCCCGGGACCTGCCTGACGGTGACCCTGGAGGGCAAGCGTCCGCTGGTCGCCGAGGTCCAGGCGCTGACCGTGGACTCGCAGATCCCCTCCCCCCGGCGGACCACCTCGGGCCTGGAGACCTCGCGCGTCTCGATGATGCTGGCGGTGCTGGAGCAGCGCGGCCGGATCACCGCGCTGGGCAAGCGGGACATCTACAGCGCCACCGTGGGCGGCGTGAAGCTGACCGAGCCGGCCGCGGACCTGGCGATCGCGCTGGCCCTGGCCTCGGCCGCCAGCGACGTCCCGCTCCCGAAGAACCTCGTGGCCATCGGGGAGGTCGGCCTGGCCGGCGAGGTGCGGCGGGTGACCGGCGTGCAGCGGCGGCTCGCGGAGGCGCACCGGCTGGGCTTCACGCACGCGCTGGTGCCGGCGGATCCGGGCAAGGTACCGGCCGGGATGAAGGTGACCGAGGTCGCCGACATGGGCGACGCGCTGCGGGTCCTGCCGCGCGGGCGCTCCCGTACGCCGGCCCGGGAGCGGGAGGGGTCGTAGGCGCGTCCTGGCCGGTCAGGGGCCCCGTGCGGGGTCGCCGCGGGGCGTACCCGGGCAAGCCACGGCGGGGCCGCAGCGCACGCCGGTAGACTTCGGGATGGTCCGCCCGGCCGTACGCAGGCGGCGCAACCCGCGACCGGAGGAGTGCAGTGGCAGCCAAGGACGGGGCAGCAGCATCCGGCAAGTCGGGCGCGAGCTCCAAGCAGGAGGCCATGATGCGCGCCTCGCTGAGCGCGGTCGCACCTGGTCAGCCGCTGCGTGACGGCCTGGAACGGATCGTCCGCGGCAACACCGGCGGGCTCATCGTCCTCGGCATGGACAAGAGTGTCGAAGCCATGTGCACGGGCGGGTTCGTCCTGGACGTGGAGTTCACCGCGACCCGGCTGCGCGAGCTGTGCAAGCTCGACGGCGCGCTCATCCTGGACAAGGACATCACCAAGATCCTGCGGGCCGGTGTGCAGCTGGTTCCGGACGCGTCGATCCCGACGGAGGAGACGGGCACCCGTCACCGGACCGCGGACCGCGTCTCCAAGCAGTGCGGTTTCCCGGTCGTCTCGGTGTCGCAGTCGATGCGGCTGATCGCCCTGTACGTGGACGGGGAGCGGCGGGTCCTGGAGGAGTCCGGGGCGATCCTGTCGCGGGCGAACCAGGCACTGGCCACGCTGGAGCGGTACAAGCTGCGCCTCGACGAGGTCGCGGGCACGCTGTCGGCCCTCGAGATCGAGGACCTGGTGACGGTCCGTGACGTGACGGCGGTCGCGCAGCGGCTGGAAATGGTGCGCCGGATCGCGACCGAGATCGCCGAGTACGTGGTCGAGCTGGGTACGGACGGGCGGCTGCTGTCGCTCCAGCTGGACGAGCTGACGGTCGGGATCGAGCAGGAGCGGGAGCTGGTGATCCGCGACTACGTGCCGGAGCCGACGGCGAAGCGTTCCCGCACGGTGGAGGAGGCGCTGCCGGCACTGGACGCGCTGACGCATCCGGAGCTGCTGGAACTGGCGATCGTGGCGAAGGCGCTGGGGTACACCGGCTCGCCGGAGACCCTGGACTCGGCGGTGTCGCCCCGCGGGTACCGGCTGCTGGCCAAGGTTCCCCGGCTTCCGGGGGCCATCATCGAGCGGCTCGTGGAGCACTTCGGGGGCCTGCAGAAGCTGCTCGCGGCGAGCGTGGACGATCTGCAGACGGTGGACGGCGTGGGCGAGGCCCGCGCGCGCAGCGTCCGCGAAGGCCTCTCCCGGCTGGCCGAATCCTCGATCCTCGAGCGGTACGTCTAGACGGCCGAGGGCAGCGGGCGGTACGCCCAGGGCCGCCCCGGTACGTGCGGCGACGGCCGCCCAGGGCCTGACGCGCCGCGGAGGGCCGCCCTACTTCTTGCCTCCGAGCACCACTTCGGTGGTCCAGGCCTCTCCGGCCTTGCCGCCGGTGCTGTCGAGGGTGCCCGAGTAGACCCCGTCCACGGGGAGCTTCTCGTTGGCCGAGGTGGACTGCAGGACGTCGCAGACGTCGGCCACGGAGGTCACGGGCTCGCCCTTGACCGCGGTCAGCACGTCGCCCGCGCCCAGGTTGGCCTTGGCGGCCGGGGACTGCGGGTCGACGGACAGGGCGATCACCCCGTCGATCTTCTGCTTCTGGAAGGCCGTGAAGGCCTTGTCGTCGGGGGCGCCGATCTCCTCGAAGGTGCCGGGGAGGGTCGGGTCCGACATGTCGAGGAGCCACCACCCGGGGTCGTTCTTGGTGTCGCCCGCGGCCAGCCCGGCGAGCTTGGGTTCCGCGTGGTCGCTGCTGATCGCGTAGAACTGCCCCGATACGCCTTCCTCCGCGTAGCCGAGGGTGTTGATGCCGACGACCTCCCCCTTGGCGTTGAGCAGCGGCCCGCCCGAGTTGCCGGGGTTGACCGTCGCCGAATGCTGGATCAAAGAGGGGTAGTTCGGAAGGGACGTGAGGGGCGTGGAGCCCACCTGGGGCGTCTGTACGGCTCCGGAGGTGAAGGCGACGTTCTGGGTGGCGTCGGTGTCGCCGAGGGAGGCCGGGTAGCCGAGCGCCATGACGGTGTCGGCCGTCGCGACGTCGCCGCTCTTGCC
Organism: Streptomyces sp. NPDC048349; assembly: GCF_040651925.1. Taxonomy (NCBI): domain Bacteria; kingdom Bacillati; phylum Actinomycetota; class Actinomycetes; order Kitasatosporales; family Streptomycetaceae; genus Streptomyces; species Streptomyces sp. NPDC048349. The sequence goes on from NZ_JBEZLA010000094.1 coordinate 18,864, forward strand.
GAACTCGAGCTCCTTCAGATCCTCTTGCGGGGAGGTGAGCTGGAGTACCGCGAGGTCCTCGCAGGGATCGGTGCCGAGTACCCGCACGGGAGTGGGCGGCTGGTCCCCGATGACCACCTTCAGGGCGGCCTCTCCCTGGATGACGTGGGCATTGGTGACGATGAGCCCCTCGTCGGCGTCATAGACGAAACCGGTACCGGTGCCGTACTTCCCGAGCACGTGCACCGTGGCCGGCGCGGCCTTCTCGTAGACCTCCTTGGGCGAAGGATCGTCCGCCTGCGCCACCACGGGGCTCCAAGCGGTGATGACCGCGGCCAGGACGCCGACAGCCACACCTGTGACTCTCGCACTCATAAGGTCCCCTTCGACTGGGGCGGCCAGGCCCCGCCCCCTGGAACCACTGCCGGCCGGGAACTATGGCTGTGATTTCAGCGTAATCCCGCGGAGCCGGGCTGTCCTGGAGGGGGATTTGGCCCCGGCCGCCGGGCGGAGGGCGGAGGGCTAGGGGGTGTCTGACGGAGGTCCGTGGTGAAGGAGCGGTGTCCGGTGCGTGCTCTCGGCGTGCCGGCCGGATGCCCCCGTACTGGACGTACT
>NZ_JBEZLA010000095.1:0-19152 GCF_040651925.1 Streptomyces sp. NPDC048349
GGGCCGGCCCTGCGGGCCGGTGTCCAGCGCTGCGCTCCGGACGGTTCGGGGTTCCGCTTCGCTTCACCCCGAACGGTCTGCTCCGCAGACCTGAGTGACCCCGTTTCACGGGGTCCGGGCCTACGGCCCGTTGGGTGGGTCCGCTCCGCTCCCCCACCCGGGCCCTTTCGGCTCCGCCTCCAGGGCCAGCCCGCCTCCGCGGGCAGCCAGCAGCGGAAGAACGGGGCTGGGTGGGGGGACGGGTTCTCGAGCCAAGGCGCGGTGAGGGTGGAGCGCCCTGGCCAGGGGTCAGGCGTTGGCGGTGGACCGGCTGATGGAATGGCGGCGTGCGCATCGCAGCGTGGGTGCGTCCGGCTCTTCTTCGAAGGGGTCGATCAGCCGGTAACGGACGTCATTGTCGCCTCGGTTGTAGTCCCGAACGCAGGGGGTGCAGTCGCAAGGGGCAGCAAGGTACAGGCCGTGCCAGTCGGTGATGCTCCCGTGGTAGAGGACGAGGTCCCCGGGCTCGATGAGGTCAAGCGCGCGGAACAGGGTGTCATGCATGATGTTGCTCCTCACTAATGTCAGGGGCACTCTGCAACGGGGGGTCGCCAGCGCCTGCTGCTTCATTCGTTGTTCCGGATGAAGACTGGGATTGTGGCCCTGTGGCGGGGCAGTACGCGGGGTTGGGTCCCCGGTCTAATTACTGGGTTCCGGCTACATCTCCGCCCGTCACCGACTCACGTTGTCCACCCCGGTGCACAGGGTCCGTATCCAGTCAGCTCGAACTCCAGACCGCCCCATGTGCAGGCGGGGGCTGAACAGACAGCCCACTGGCGGCACTTCCTCTCCACACCGCCAGCCCCGCACTTGGGGCAGGTCAGGTCTCCATCCTCTTCAGGTGCTCCCTGCCTGTTCTCGGGCTGCTGCGGCCTCAACTCCCGCCCGTAGGCTGCAACAACTCGCTTGTGCGCCATGGCCGGAGTGAGTTCGTAGTCCCAGTCCTGGGGAAGATCAGCGAATTGTGTCTCGTGCTCGCTGCGGGTGATCACGACTTCCAAGGGCTCCAGGTCATGGGGACCACCAACGCAGCGCGAGCACTGCCGCACGGGGCAGGTCGGCGCCAGTCGGTTGTCCCGCTCGTCGCGCTCGCCATGCTCCCGATCGTGGATCGCGGTGATCTCGGCGAGACGCTGGCGGACGTCGTCGCCGGTGCGCAGTACGGTGGGGCCCCGGCCGTAGAGGCGGTAGAACCGTCGGGCCCCTGGTTCTGCTGGCTGGGGGGTGGGCTGGCCTTCCCCGGGAAGCTGGTCGAGAGTGATGGGGATGGAGGTCACCACGGTGTGTTCCTCCATGAGTCGGGCTACGGCCTGGTGGTCGGTGCCGTTCGCCCAGTACTGCCGGACCGTGTACACGGGGGTGAGACGGGAACTGGTGTGGGTCGCTCCCGCGCCCTGGCCGGTGTTGCGGTCACGGTGCTGGTGGTGGACCCGCCATGCGACCGCCGGGACGACACAGAGGGTCAGCCTGTGGTGCGGGCGGTAGAGCACCGTCCGTCCGGGCTGCCAGGTCGGCCCGGTGCCGTGCAAGCGCACCGCCACCGTGCCCGTGCTGCGGACCTCAAGGCCCGTCACGATCGTGGGGCAGAAGTCCGTGAGGATGACGGCGCCTTCGTAGAGGTTCCGCGCCTGGATCTGCTTCATGGCTGCTCCTTCGTGGGGTGGGGCGGGCACGTGGGGGCGTGGCTGATGGCGCCCCCACGTGCCCGCCGGGGACGGTCTAGACGGCCATGAGCCGGAAGGCGCGTTCCATGACGTCGTCGGCGGTGCCCGTGATCACTCGCTCGGCGCGGGCGGCTTTCTTCAGGTCCGGGCTGGTTCCGCGTGCCGGGGCCACGTGGTTGGCGTACTCGGTGATCGCGTTGTAGCCAGCCCAGGCCGTTCCCCGGATGCCAGCCTGCGTGTCCGCCTGCTCGAAGAGATTGCGGATGGTGGTCCACCTGGTGGCCTGGTTCGTCTTCTTCCGGGCGCTGTCGCTGTTGGCGACGGGCCACAGCTCCTCCACGACCGAGCGCAGCATGGGGGTGGTCATCTCCGCGTCGAGCATGCGTTGTGCCGCCTTCTCGAACTCCTCCGTGTACTGGAAGGTAAGGCCCAGGGCCTGGCGGGCCTGTGCGATGCGGCCGCGTGCCCCGGAGGTGTGGCGGACCGTGTAGCTGCTCTTCGCGGTTCGCAGACTGGCGCGCAGGGTGTTGGCGCACACCACGCGGACGGGCGTGACGACGATCCGGAATGCGCTGCTGCCGTCGTGCGAGTTGAACGCTGCGATGTAGAGGTCTACCTCGTCGCTGGTGCCGATGGTCAGGGTCTGGGGAAGCTTCATGGTCAGGAAGACCTGTCGGCCGCCTCGGAGGGATCCGGCGGTCTCGAAGTGCGCCCCGGACTCGTCCACCAGGAAGTTCAGGAACTCGGCGTGTTCCTCGTTCTGTACAGGCACGTAGTCGGTGCCGACCACGCCGAGGGTTTCGGGGCGCGCGGTCTTGGGGTGCGTGCGCACGGTCGCCCGGTGGCTGGGCACGTCCAGCATGGTCGCGCCATCGGCCGTCAGCTCGGTCGCGTTCAGGCCGACCAAGCGGACGTTCCAGCTGTCGAGAGCGGCCAGGCGCATGGCGTCCTCGGCGGTCAGTGCGCTGGTGGTGACGGTGCCCAGTGCGTGCCAGGCGTCCTCGCGGGCGCTGACGAATGCGGCCGTGCCGTCGCTGAACTGCTCGATCTCGTGTGCCATGGGAATGTCTCCTTCTCGGTGTTCCGCGGATGCGGCGGGGGTGCCACTCCCCCGCCCCAGGGCAGGCTGAGATGCCCGCCCTACTGGATGTGGGTGCTGCCAAGGGGTGCGGGCCGGACGGCCGGCCGCCGGGTGGTCCGGCGGCGAGCCAGAACCGGGCAGGTCAGACCAGCGCCGGAGCGTCCATGAACGTGACGGCCGGGGGCACCGGGTCGGACAGGTCACGTTCCTCGGCAATGCAGTAGGCAACGTGGCTCTGCTCGGCCGTGGCCGGGTGCGCGACAAGGTCGCTGATCATCCAGGACATGAACCGCACCCCGCCGTCGAGGTCCATCGTGCGGGCGGCCAGCATGGCGTTCACGCCCGTCGCCGTCGTGGCCAGAAGGAACGCGACGAACACAATCGGGTCGGTCTCGTCGTCCTCGTTCAGCACAGGCCCATCGATGAGGCACTGGCCCTCGACGCACACCACGTCGCCGCTGGTCTCATCCTGGGTTGCCAGTACCACCGTGAGGTGGTGGATCCCCTCACCGGCAACGCGGGCAAGGCACCTCAGCAGAACCATGGAACGCCGGGCGAGCTCGCGCGCTACGAGGCGGTCCTGGGAAGGAAGGTTGAACATGGGCATGCCCTCTCTGTGGTGTTCTCCGGTAGCCTGCGGGGGCCGGGTGCCACTCCCGGCCCCCGCAGGACGGGGCAGGCCGACCGGGACTCGAGCCCGGCCGACCGTGCCGGTCTGTCAGCGGGTGCGCTGCGCGGGGATGCGCAGGCCGTGCACCAGCACCCGCTTGCCTGACAGGTGGCGCTCGATGAGCTGGAGCGCCTGGTCCTGCGAAAGACCTTCCGCCTCGATGGCGCAGCTGTAGGGGATGGCGCCGGTCAGCACGACCGGGCCGCAGAACACATACGGGATGCTGAGCAGCCGCTGGGCGGTGTGGTTGGCGGGTACGTCCTTCCATGGGGCGTCGGAGTCCGCCCAGACCGTCAGCGTGGGGTCGACCCGCTGCGGGCTCATCCGGCCCGGCTTGTGGATCCCTTCGCGGATGAGCAGTTCGTGCGGGGTAGTGGTGGGGGTCCAGTCGGCGAGGACGAAACCGCCGTCGTTCTGCAAGATCAGTGCGTAAGGCTTGGCGTCCGTGGTCACAGCTCTCCCTAAAAGGTCGAGGGCCGGGGGTCTTCGGTGCCGGTGGGGTCTTGCCACATCCCCTCACCGACAAGAGAACTCTATCGCAGATAGAGAGCACGCAGGGGCGGAAACGCCCTCTCGGGACGACCCGAAAGAGTGATGTATTCGCAGGTCACATGGGGTTTGCAGCCCGGCGGGTGGCGGGCATTGCGGGCCGGTGCCGCCCGGCACCCTCGCCGCGCAGCGGCGAGGGCAAGGGATACGGCAGCGCGAAGCGAGGCCGCTGTGGGAGCGCAGCGAGCTCAGCAGCCGGCTGCCGTATCCCGCAGCGCGTGAGAGCGCGCAGCGCTCGGTCCGGGCGCAGCGAAGCGGAGCCCGGCACGCGGGGTTGGGGCGGCGCAGCGAAGCGGAGCGGCCCCAACCCCGGGCGGCACCGGACCCGCAACGCCCGCCACCCGCCGGGCTGAAATGCTTTGAGGGGACCACAACCGGACGGGCTGTGGCCCCTCAAGGGCAGGTTTGGCGCCCAGGGCGCTAGGAAGCGTCGAAGAGCTTCTGGGCAGTCTTCAGTGCCGTCCGACGGACCGCCAGCGGGTAGCCGAGACGGTCCGCCGCTCCTTCGGCGCCGAGCCCCGGCTCCGTGCGCATGAGCGCGACGATGCGCACGGCGCGCTCGTGCTGCAGATGCTTCTGAGCCGCAGAAGTCGAGACTCCCAGGACATCGACCGCGTGGGCCGAGGTCACCGCGGGGTCGGCGTCGAGGAGTTCGGCGATGCGGCCGGGGAGCAGGTCGCGGGGGACCATGTCACCCGATCCCTTCGGCCGTCCGCTGGGGGCGGTCATGGTGCCGCGGCCGGCCGCGTAGGCGAGCACTGCGGACCTCGGCCAGTGCTCGACGCCGCCGACGACCACGGCATGGTCGGCGAGGCGGGGGGCGGTCTTGTAAGTGTCCACGCTGCGCGGCTTCACATCGAGCAGGACGGCCGCCTCGCGGCGGTCAAGCAGATCCTCCCCGTGCTCTACGTCCGGGATGGCCGGCTGCGGCCGGCCGTCGCGGTACGCCTCCACCTGCTCCAGGTCCCACAGCAGGACCTTGGCGTCCACGGAACTCACAGGCTCGGGAAAGCCCTCCGCGCTGTAGGGCTTGGCCCGTCGGAAGGCGGCCCACTTCATGCCCAGGACGACGGCGACTTCCTCCCGGCCGACGGCTGTCCGTCCAGCGCGGATCACGAACCCGACCTCCCGGTAGACGTGGCGCGCCGGCGAATTCCAGCGCACGGAGAAAAATATACCGCACTATGGGAGCAACGTGTGGTGTGCGTGCCGTCGGATCAGCCGAGGGCTATGCTCGGGCGTGAGACGCATGTGGGGTTCTCCCAAGGTGTGTTCTTCGGTAGGCCGGCGCCCTTGCCACCCGCCCTCGGCGGAAGTGGGCGCCGGCCACATCTCTTTCACCCACACACCGCTCCACTCCCCTGCCTGCCCCTCTCTCTTCCGTTCCCCTACTGCTTCTGTCCACCTCCGCCATCAAACCGACTTCCGCCCCGACTCACAGCCCTCACTCCAACCCCCACACCTCTCTCAACTCCCAGCCTCCGGCCCCGCCCAGAACCACAGCCCCACCCCTCCTACCCGAACCCTTTCACCCCCGCCCAGACCTAATGTCTGAGCGGTCACCGGCGCCCAAAGGGCCATCCACCTGCGGAAATGCAGAGGCTCGGGCGTTACACCTTCCCCCTATGCATCCCCCCTTGGGGTTCCCCCCTTTGCGTCCCCCCTGCGCTTCCCCCCACGCGTACCCCGCGGGTTCCGGCGGCTTCCGGCGGGGAAGAGGCCCCAGCCCAGGCCCTCCCGACAGCAGCGACCCGGAGCGGACCCGACACCGGACAGCCCCCCGGCCCCGACAGCGCGGGGTCGTCACGGCGCTTCGCGAGCGGGGCGGCCCGAGCCTCCTTCGTGCTCCCCACCGCGCGCACGCGGGTGCGCCCACCGCGAAGACCGCACTACCGGCACCGGCTACGCCTGGATCGTGAACGCCCGAGCGGGGCGGACCCCGGCCTCGTCCCACGCTTCAGCTTGTTCTCTATCCTCCGGCCTCGAACGGCGTCTCGAGCTGAGCCGTTCACCTGGAGATTCGTCGACGCGGGGGCGGCCTTCGTCTGATCATGTGATCCGCCCAAAGTACAAGTGATCACGATGAAGCCCGTGAGGGTGAGTCTGCGCCCGGTTGCGGGAGAAGGCCCGAAATTCGTCGGAGCAAGGCGGTCAGAGGCCGCCGGGTCCGCTAGAAGTGGTCGGGCAGCCAGGGTTCAAGTTCGCCCGTGCTGCGGACCAGTGTTGCCAGTGCGGACTCGGATCCGGCGTGGACTCCTGCCATACGGGCGGTGGTGGTGCTGCGGTAGCCCCCGGCGTACCAGACGGCGAGCTGCCGGCGCGTGAGGGTGACCTGTCCTTCGGTGTGGGTCGGGGTGATCTCGGCGGCACCGTCCTTGATGTGCAGCAGCCATCGGTCCCAGTCGTCGCCGATCTCGTTCTCGATCTCGACCGGCAAGTTGGTGTTGAGGTCGGCGGGCCAGCCGCGGAGCCGTACGGCCTCGGAAATGTCGAGGATGCGCAGCATCCAGGGGTGCCAGGACTCGGCGCTGGCCCGGTGGTGGCGAAGGCCATGCAGGAGAGTGGGGTAGGGCGGCAGGGCGCCGCGCCGGAAATCGATGGTCTGGGCGCGGGTGTTGTGGCGGCCGAGAAAGGCGAGCATGGCCGCTGCGGTGGGCTGGGTGGCGGCCCAGAAGTCGTGGACGACCACGGTCGCGCCGTGGCGCTCGTGTCGCTTCGTGGCCAGGGACAGCACCCCAGCCGTGGGGTGGCCGGGCCGGTTGAATCGGTACGTCGTCGGACCGCACTTGTCCTCCTTCCACCTGGTCCACCAGGCAGGCCGGAGTACAGGACCATTCCACTGCCGGGCGAGGTCGCGCTGGAGGGATTGAGCCTCGTCGGTGAGGCCGTGCTCGACCTCGAAGTCCGCCATGGTGAAGGACTGCTTGAGGTCGTCCGTGGCCACGGACCAGGCGAGTACGGGTACGAGCGCTTCCCAGCCGAGGCGGCGAGCATAGCCGGTAGAGGAGGTGGAGATCGCGGAGATCACCGCCCCCTGCTCGATGAGGGGGCGCAGGCGCTGGTCGGTCATGCGGGTGGCGAGGTGGTCGCCGCGTTCTTCGGGGGCCACGCAGCCGTCGCCGAGACAGGCGCTGGGGACGGGGGAGCCTCCGAAGAACTGGTCGACGAGGAGGCCGAGGCCGCCGGCGACGACTCGGCCGCCGCGGACGGCTACCTGGAGATCGGCGTGGCCGCGGAGGTGGGTGATGTCGTCAATGCGGTGGCCGTAGGCACGGGTGGCGAGTTCGTCGTACTGCTCCCACAGGCCGTCATTGGCCGGTGTGAAGGTCAGCTGTCCGCTCATGGTCGCCTTCTGGCTAGTAGTCGGTGGCGTTGCGGACGGCGTCAGCGTCCAAGGGGATGAGGAAGGTCCTGGTGAAGGCCAGCACACACGTGCCGTTCTGATTGTGGCCGGTCGTGTGGCAGGTGATGAGCCCGTTGCCGGGCCGGCTGTCTGAGGGCCTGCGGGTGAGGATTTTCGTCTGGGCGTACAGGGTGTCGCCGACGTGGACGGGCGCGTGGAAGCGGACGCGGTCGAGCGCAAGGTTGGCGCTGGTGAGACCGCTGATGCTGCGAACGCTCATGCCGGCCACGAGGTTGAGCGTGACGCCGCCGCAGACCAGGATGCGGCCCCACTGGGTCTGGCGGCTGTAGTGGGCATCGGTGTGGATGGGCGCCGCGTTGCCGGTCAGGGCGGTGCCCATGAGGTTGTCGGTCTCGGTGACGGTCCGGCCGGGACGGTGCTCGATGACCAGGCCGGGTGTGAAGTCGTCGTAGGCGAGTCCGACGTTCTCTCGGATCCGCTCCTCGCCGATACGGCGGTAGCCGTGCGGAAGATGGTCGTTCACAGGGCGCCCTCCACCTCGGCGAGGAGCGCGCGGGCGCGGTTGAAGAAGGGGGTGCCGCGCATATGGCCGTCCACGGTGGTCACGCCGTTTCCGCTGGCGTCGGCTGCGGCCACGATGGCTCGGGCGTGTGCGATCTCGTCTTCGGAGGGGGTGAAGACCTCGTTGATCACGGTGGCGTGGCGGGGGTGCACGCACCCCTTGCCGTAGAAGCCGAGTTCCCTTGCCTGCTCGGCTTCGCGGCGCAGTGCGCTGGGGTCGTCGAGTTCCCAGGTCGGGGCGTCGATGGCGGGGATGTGCGCGGCAGTGGCGGCGTTGATCAGGGCGCAGCGTGCGTAGTGGAGGGCGTCCCAGCCCAGGCCGCAGCGGACGGAGGCGGCGTAGTCGGCGGATCCGAAGATGACTCCGCCGAGCCGGGGAGCGCTCATGATCGCCGGGAGAGTGTCGAAGGCGCGGGGGCTCTCGATCAGTGCCCAGATGTCGGGGGTGTAGCCGTCGCTGTCCAGCACGCCGGCCACGAGTTCGATGTCGCGGTTGGACTCGACCTTGGGGACCACGATGAGGTCGGGTTTGGCGGTGTAGGCGGCCATGGCGACGAGGTCCTGGGTCCCCTCGATGGTCAGAGGGGAGTTCATCCGGATGCCGAGGGTGCACGGCGCGGTGGGGACGGCGAAGAATTGCTGGGCGGCTGTCCGGGCGGCCTGCTTGTCGTGCAGGGCGACGGAGTCCTCGATGTCGACGACGGCGACCGCGGCGCCGGAGTTCTGTGCGGTGGCGAACCGCTCCGGGCGCAGGCCCGGGGTGATGATCCAGGCCCGTCCGGGCCTTCGGCTGCTCTTCTCCATGTTCGTGTTCACCTTTCGTCGCGCTTGCGCTGAATGAGGAGGTCGAGCCGGCCGAGGGTGGCGGCGCCTTTGATCTCGCTGTCGCTGATGTCGATGGCGTAGCGGTCGGTCAGGAGGACGGACAGCTCGACGATGGCGAGGGAATCGAACCCTGCCCGGTCGAGGCTGGCGTCGTCGGTGAGGTGGTTCGCGGGCAGTTTGAGTTCGTCGCGCAGGATGCTGGTGAGGTCACCGGTCATGAGGGGTTGTCCTTCGGGGTGGCGGGGTCAGGGGAGGTCGGGCCAGGTGAGGGTGGTGGCGCCCCAGGTCAGTCCGGCGCCGAATGCGGTGAGGAGGACGCGGTGCCGGGCTTTGAGGCGGCGGTCGGCGGTGGCTTGGGCCAGGAGGAGGGGGATGGAGGCGGCGCCGGTGTTTCCGACGTGCTCGACGTTGCTCAGCTGGCGCTCCTCGGGGACGCCGAGCTGGCGGGCGACGAAGCCGGTGATGCGGGCGTTGGCCTGGTGTGACACCAGGCGGTCGACGTCCTCCACGTCCCATCCGACCGCGCGGGCGGCCACGAGGGAGACGGCGGCCATGTGCTCGACGGCGTGCCGGAAGACCCCTGCGCCTTCCATGTGCAAGGCGCCGGGGTGGGAGGCCTGGATCAGGTCGGCGCAGGTGCCGTCGCTGCCCAGTACCATCGGCCCGAGCGCCCCATCCTCACCCGCGCTGCCGCCTCGCAGGACCATCGCCCCGGCAGCGTCGCCGAACAGCGGGACGGTCGTACGGTCTTCGGGGTCGGGGAGGCAGGAAAGCCGGTCCGCGCCGATGACGAGAACCGTCTGCGCCGTGCCCGCCGTGATGAGTCCGGCCGCGGTCGCCAGCGCGTAGAGGAAGCCTGTGCAGCCGGCCGCGAGGTCGTACGCGGGGATTCCGGTCAGGCCGAGCCGGGAGGCAACGGCGGGGGCGGTGGCCGGACAGCAACGGTCAGGGGTGGTGGTGGCCACCACCAGCGCTTGCAACGCCACCGGCGGTGAACCGGCCAGCGCCTGGGCGGCTGCCTGGACGGCCAGGTCTTCGGTGGAGAGGTCCGCTCCCGCGATGTGGCGCTGAGCGATGCCGGTGCGGGAGCGGATCCATTCGTCCGTGGTGTCCAGGCGGGCAGTGAGGTCGGCGTTCGAGACGACAACCGGGGGCAGGGCCGCGCCGATGCCGCAGACCACCGCGGCCCGCGCCTGCGCCCCAGGTACGTCGCGGGCGGTCATCGGGCGGCTGCCTTCAGCTGCCGGGCGACCTCGCCAATCAGGTCCTCTTGACCTGCGACCACCTGGCGCTCGCCGAGCGCGAGGAATAGGTCGACGGGGTCGACGCCCTCGCGGCGGGCGGTTTCCAGCACCGGCTGCTTGAAGCCGGAAAACACCCCGGCCACGCCGCTGACGAGGGCGATCGAGTCGATGACCGGTGGGGCCTTCATCAGCCGTTGCTCGGCGATGTCCGCTGCGGCCAGTGCCTCGCGCAGGTCGATCCCGGTGTCGAAGCTGCGGCGTTCGAGCACGGCCACGAGCACTTCGAGCTGCGTGTTGCCCGCCCCGGCGCCGAACCCGCGGGCGGTGGCGTCGATGATGCCGGCTCCGGCCTCTACGGCGGCGAGCGAGTTCGCCATGGCCATGGAGAGGTTGTTGTGTCCGTGGAAGATGATCGGCACCTCGACGGCCTCGGTGATGGCGTGGACGCGTTCGATCACGTTGGAGGGGAGGTAGTGGCCGGCGGAGTCCATGATGCCGACGGCCTGCGCGCCGAACTTCACCAGTAGGGCGCACTGTTCGGCGAGCTGGTCGGGGCTGGCCATGTGGCTCATGAGCAGGACGCCCTGGGCTTCGGCGCCGAGGTCGCGGACGAGACCGAGGTGGCGTTCGGTGATGTCGGCCTCGGTGCAGTGCGCGGCGATGCGGACCACGTCGGCGCCGTGGTGGACGGCGGTGTGCAGGTCGTCGGCGGTGCCCCAGCCGGGGGCCATGAAGACGCCCATCTTCGAGCGGGTCAGCGCCTCGCGGACGGTGGTGAGCATGACCTGGTCGGGGAGCTTGGCCCGGCCGATCTGGAGGCTGGAGGCACCCAGTCCATTGCCGTGGCCGACCTCCACCACCGCTACGCCCGCGGCGTTGGCGGCGGTGGCGTAGGCGTGGAGCTGGTCGGCGTCGAGCTGGTGGCCGACCGCGTGGTGGCCGTCGCGCAGGGTCGGGTCGTGAATGAGCACGTGGGGCCGCTGCTGGTGTGTGACGTCGTCCATGGGGATTTCCCCTTCACCGGCCGACGTACTGCTCGGCGAGCAGCACGGCGGCGCCGTTGATGATGTCGAGGTTTCCGGCGTATGCGGGGATGCGGCCGCCGATGGCTGCTACTTCCACCGCGACCGAGATCCGGCTCTTGTCCACCGCGAGGGCAGTCACCTTGAATCCGGGCGTGAACGTGCGCACGTCTTCGGCGGCGGCCGCGATGCTCGTACGCACGGGTACCGGGCGGATGCCGTCTGCGAGCACGGTCATGGCCACTCGGAACGGCGGGGCCGGCTGTGCCGGGCTGAGGTTGACCAGCACCTTGACGTCCCTGGTACTGGTGAAGGAGCGGATCGCGGCGGCGGTGGTGGCGATGTACTGGTCGAGGTTGAGTCGGGTGGCCCGGCCGGCGCTGGCGCTGGCCCCGGTGGAGACCACTTCGATGTAGGTGGGGGTGCACCGCTGGGAGATCGCGTGCAGGACGGGGATGGCCGCCTGGCCGCCGCAGCTGACCAGGTTGATGTGCCGGTGGCCGGCCGCCTGGCCCCCGTTGATGCTCGGCACAATCACCGTTCCGAGCCCGGTGGGGGTCAGGTCGATCAGCGTGGTGTCGGTGCCCTGCAGGGCGGCCCAGTGTTCGGCGTGGCTGTCGGCGTTAGTGGCGTCGAAGACCACGTCGAGCGGCCCGCCCTTCAGCAGGGAGGCGATCCCGCCGGTGGCCGTGGCGTACCCCATCTCGGTAGCCCGCCGCAGGCCCAGGCTCTCCCGGTCACGGCCCGCGACCAGGCGAAGGTCCAGCTTTTTCGACCGCTGGATCTTCTCTGCGAGGTCGATCCCGATCAGGCCCGCGCCGAGTACCGCGACACGGGGGCGTCGTTCATCAGCAGCCATGGGCCGCTCCTTCTTAAAGGGATGCACATCAGGGGCGCAGCGCGCAGCGGGTGCGGGCTGTCTCGTGCGTCGGGACGGCTACAGGACGTGGAGCTCGACCGGCGGCAGATGCAGCGCGCGGGCGTGCACCGTGGTTCCGGCTTCCAGCGGGAGGCTGGCGTGTACGGCCCCGGCCAGGACCAGTTCCCCGGCTCGCAGGCCGGTGCGGAAGCGGCTCAGTCTCTGCGCTAGCCACACCAGCGGCTGGAACGGGTCGCCGAGGACCGCCCGGCCTTCCCCGGTGGCCACGGCGGTGCCGTCGACGCTGACCACCAGCGGTTCGGCGGCCAGGTCTATGTCCGCGTCGAGCGGCACCATGGGTCCGGTGACGACCCGGGCGCAGGATGCGTTGTCGGCGATGCTGTCCGCGACCGTGATCCGCCAATCGGTGAACCGGGTGTCGATCACCTCCAGGGCGAGGAACACCTTCTCCACTGCGGCCCTGGCGGACTCCACGCCGAGGTTCGGGCCCGCAAGGTCGGAGCCGAGGAGGAAGCCGATCTCCGCCTCCACGCGCGGCTGCATGAGTGCGGACCGGGCCAGGCTGCTGCCGCTGCGCAGCAGCATGTCGTCCAGAAGGACACCCGAATCCGGCTCGTCGACGCTCATCTGCTGCTGCATGGCCTTGGAGGTCACCCCGGCCTTGTGGCCGACGACGCGGGCGCCGCCCTCGATCCGCCGCGCCACCGCCGCGGCCTGCACCTGGTAGGCATCGTCCAGGGTTAGGCCGGGCTTGTGCACGGTCAGCGCAGCCATCGGGATCCGCTCGCGTTCCGCCTCAAGCAGCGCAGTCGCTGTATCGGTGATCCAGTGAACTCCCCGCTCATCCATGAAGATCCCTCCAAAGGGCGTCCATTAGTTCGGAGATTTCGGCCCAGGAGCAGATCCGGGCCGGGCTCTGGCCCGGCCCCTGGCTCGGCTCGCTGAACGCCCGAGCCTCCTGGTCTGATGAAGAGTCAACCGGCAACCGCGCGACGGCGGTACGGTGGCGGACAGGCCAAGCGGTATATCGCGTATATCCGGGCAGGTGCTCATGACCCCGCGCACGCCGAACCATCAGCTCCGCGACCTCGTCGGGGAATCCGGTCTCACCTACGAGGCCGTGGCCAGGGCCGTCTCTGCCGTAGGCGCCGAATGCGGCGCCCACTTACGTACGAACAAGAGCGCCGTGGAGCACTGGATCTCAGGCTCCGTGCCCCAAGGTGATACGCCCCGCTACCTCGCCGTAGCGCTCTCCCGGCGCCTGGGCCGGCTCCTGACCCTCGCCGACCTCGGCCTGCCCTCCACGGGCGAGGCGGGCAATGACACCATCGGACTGTCCCTCGGAGCCGACCCGATGGACGCCTTGCTGCCAATGTGGAGGTACGAGTTGGACCGCCGCCGCTTCCTGACCGCCTCCGCCTACTCCGTGGCCGCCGCCGCCCTGCCGCTCACATACGTGCAGGAAATCGCCGCCCGCACCGCGGCCGCCCGCACCGGCCTCACCGTCTCGATGGCCGAAGTCGCCGCCGTACGCGACATGATCAGCGCCTTCTCCGAGATGGACGAACGGCACGGCGGACAGCACGGACGCAGCGCTCTCATCACCTATCTCCGTGACGACGTCGCCCCGCTGTGCCGGGCCCGCTTCCGCACGGACGAGGTCCGCCAGCAGATGCTCTCCGCCGCCAGCCGCGGCGTGCACCTGCTGGGCTGGAAGAGCTACGACGCCGGCCAGCAGGGCTTGGCCCAGCGCTACTACCTCCAGTCCTACGCCCTGGCCACCGAGTCCGGGCTGCGTGGGCACGACGGCTTCGTGATGCGCACCATGGCCATGCAGGGCCTCAAGCTCCACCGCCCCGAGCACTGCTTGGGACTGGCCGAGACGGGGCTGAACCGGGCCAAGGGACGGGTCGACGCCCAGACCGAAGCCCTCTTCCGGGTCGTCCACGCCCACACCCTGGCCAAGAACGGTAAACGCCGCGCGGCCCTGGCCGAGGCGGAGCAAGCCCGCTTCCTGCTCAGCGGTGCCCCCGGTGACGAAGTGCCGTTCTGGGCTCTGGCATGGGGCCCGCCGGCCGCGTCGGTGTATTCCCGCACCGCCAAGGTCCACGAGGCCCTCGGCGACCACCGGGCCGCCGCCGAACAGTACGCTCTCGCCGCCACCGCCCGCCCCGCCGGAACCTACGCGCGGATCGTCGCGCTGGACCTCGTCGCCGGCGCCGAGATGCACCTCAAGCACGGCAGCATCGAGCAAGCGTGCGCCACGTGGCACCGGGCGATCGACCACATGGACGGAGTCCGCTCCGTCCGCACCCGCAAGGCCGTCAGCCGCATGCGCAGCGACCTGGCACGCTTCCGGGCTCGCGGCCTACGCTGCGCGGCCGAGCTCGACGAACGGGGCCGCGACTTCCTCGCGAGCGCCTGAGTCAGGCACCGGGCTGGAGCGGGGCCTGGGCGTACCGGCGGATGATCGGCTCCAGGTAGTCCACGTGCGGTCCTGCCAGGTCGGCGAGCTGATCCGGGGAGCGCACGAGCGCGAGTTTGTCGAGTTCGGGCTCGCGGCCTTCCGCGAGTTCCGCCGCCACCACGGCAGCGAAGGGTTCGCGCAGCTCCACCTCCAGCCGGGCGGGAGCGAGGTAGGTGAGTCCGATGCTGCTGTTCTCGCCACGGGTCACCGTCCATAGCCGCAGTTCGTCCGGCTTGACGTCGACCCCGGTTTCCTCGGCCAGTTCGCGCGCGGCCTGGCCGCGCAGAGTGGCCTCATCCAGAACTTCCCCGCTCCCGGGGGGTTCCACGGACCCGCCTGGCAACTGCCACCGCCCGGGGGCCGCGGTCGAGGGCGACATCCTCACCACGAGGACCCGGCCGTCGTCCGTCGGCTGGACGGCGTTCACGAACAACGACGGCAACGCCGCAGCGCCGGGAACCCGGCGCAGAGCATAGTGGCGGTACGTCACCGGAGCCCAGCGCAGAAACAGCGTGTGCGGGTCCTCCCACCGGAGTTCCGCGCACGCCACCACCGGCCCGTCAAACAAGGTCGGATTGGCCCGCACTGCCGTGTCCCACACACAATCCCGCGCCGCTGTGTGCTCCGGGGAAAGCTCAGGCGCCTCGCCCTCTGCCAGACGAAGGCGGTGAACGTCGAACAGTTCAACGCCCGAAGGCGGTGTCTTGGTCACCCGACTCATCGTAGAGGCCTTCAGGGCCCGCGAACGAATGCCAGACGCGTTCGCGATCTCCGAGGTCTCCAGAGCTCCCCAGGGGGCCAGCACCCTGCCCAGCATGAGCTCGACAGCAGCGTCCAGGAGCTCGGCCTCAGCCTGATCCGCCGCCAGTCGGTCCTGCTCGGCGATTGCCCGTAGCTCCCTCAGCCGTTTCCAGTTCACGGGCCTGCTTCTCCCGCGTTTCCGGGCTCACACCTGGGCGCACCATGTACTCCTCATCAGCGACGTCCGGACTCGTTATCAAACCCTGCTCCTACTCGCGCGGGGGCGGGGCCAGAACGTCCAGAAGAGTGGGTGCGCACGGTTACAAGTGGGCCAGCTGCCCGCGTTCGGTCCGTCCAGTGGGCGCAACGCGCAACCTGTGCGGGCTGGCTGCCACCGACAGGATCCGACCCCGGTGCCCCCACACCCGCGGCCGGTGGCACCCAGGCCAACAGGCGCTGGTCCGGTGTCCACGCGTATCCGTGGACAGTGATTTGCCTGAGACGCACCCGACGGGAGTCCCAGGCCGGGCGATGGACGCAGGGGTCATGGATGTAGGTAGCTGTTGAGGTAGCTCCGGGCTGCGGCCTCGCTCGTGCCGAGCGCAGTCGCCACCGCTTCGATTGGCACATCTACGGCGGCGAGTTCGTACGCCGCGTGCTGGCCGACCTGGGCGATGACGTATCGCAGGTCGGCCAGGGCCTTCAAGGCGACCAGCGGTTTTTCGGCGCTCAGGCCGTCGAGTTGGCGTACGAGTGGGGTGAGCAGTTCGGTGAGCTCCGGTGGCAGTGGGACGGCCGCGTCCCGGATGACCGATAGATGTGCGTGGTAGTCCTTGACCGGCCCGGACAAATCGACGTCGACCTCGTAGAGGGGCTTGTCATTCGGGAGCGTGGCCCAGTCGAGCGGGTACTCGGCCATACCCCGCCAGCCGCAGGAGCAGCTGCCCCGCAGGACCGCGGCCCTGGGCCGCCCGAACCGGCCGTCGTACACGTGCCACTCGGCCGACGACGGCACGTCCGGACCGCTGCCCACGTCGAAATAGACCGGCCCCGGCTCGCTGCCGTCGGCCAGCAGCACCCCCACCGACCCCGTGTGCGCCGCCCCCAACGCCTCGAGCACCCTGTCCACGACGACCACTCCTCCCCGCAGCGCGCGGCCAGCCCGGCCGGGCGGCCAGTCCATGACGCCCAGACTGCCCCGAACGGGCCGCCAACGCACCGCGATCCACCGAAAGAGATACGGACGCAGTGCCTGCCCTGACGGACGCAGTGGAGCGGGCAACCACGTCGGCCGCCGCCGATAGAGGCTCCAGCGGCGTCGGCCGAACGGCCACCAGCTGCGGCGTGTGCGAGCGGGCGGCGGGCTCGTGGGTTGAGGCGGAACCGTGGGCGCGGCGGCACGGCAGGTACGGGCGGCATTTCGGGCATCACTGGGGCCGGCATGGGCGGAACCGACGAGGGTACTGGCGTGACGGGCGTCGGCGGGTCGCGGCGGGCAGGAGCGGGGGCGGCGTTGGTGCCGCTGCCGGAACCGGGGCCGGGGGAAAGTGGTCGGCAACGGCCGGGGGACCATGGAGGTACTGCTGGGCGGCGAGGCGGTGGTGTTCGTCAGCCCCTGTGCGGGTTTGGGTGCTGCTGCCGCTGTCCGGACCTGGCGCAGGGTCCGCTGGGCGAGGGAGAGCGGTGGCGGGCAGGCGGGTGGGCCTCTGAGGCCGGTGGCGTCGTGGTAGGTCCAGTGGGCGAGCTGCCAGTGTTCTTCGGCGCACATCTGCAGTTCGGGCCTGCCCCGGCCCGGGGTCCAGACCTTCCAGGGCCGACAGCCAGGACGTAGTCGCCGACCGTGAGCGGTGCGAGAAGGCTGGAATGGTCGGAGCGGATGCGTACTGTGAATTGTTCCCGTCGGCAAGACGCAGGACGGGCGTGTGGCGGCTGTCGTTGCTGACGGAGGTGACGCGGCCGTACAGGGCGAGCGGATGTGCGGGCTTGGGCCCGGTGGTCAGGCGCGTGTACAGCCTGGCCTGGTCTTCGGGTGACGGGCCATGGCAGAACTCGCTCCAGGCCACCGCCGTGTTCTTGCCCGGGCGGCGCACCTTGAACCGGGCGACCACCGCAGTGGCGAAATCGTCCTTCTGCAGGAACCGGGCGACGACCACTGCACTGTTGATAAGTGGGGGCAGCAGCGGCCGTACCGTGGCAATGTCCACCCCGACGTGGCCGCCGGCCCCAGCAGAAACGTCGTGGACCGGGTCTTCACGAGCCCGTGTGGACCTGCATGACCGCCACGGCTAGCGCGTGTCTTCTTGATGGGCTGATCAGTTGATCGGATGTGTCCGTCCGATTAGTGATCACCGATGCGATGTGGGACCGGATCGAGCTGCTGATGCCGGCCGATCCGGTCCGCGGACGGCGGTGGGCCGACCACCGCCGCACCCTTGAGGCCATCGCCTGGAAGTACCGCAGCAACTCGCCCTGGCGGGACCTGCCCGAAGAGCTCGGCCCGTTCCAGACCGCCCACAAACGCCTGATCAGGTGGGCCGTGGACGGAACCTGGGAGAAAATCCTCGCCTCCGTCCTGGCAGCGGCGGACGCCGACGACGACATCGACTGGACCGTGTCAGTGGACTCCACGGTTGTCCGGGCCCACCAGCACGCCGCAGGCGCACGCAAAAGGGGGCGACCCGCTCCGGCAAGCCCTCCGATCACGCACTCGGACGCTCACGCGGAGGGCTGAGCACCAAAGGTCCACCTGGCCGCGGATGGTGGAGCTCGGCCGCTGGCATTCACCGTCACCGCAGGCCAAGCCGGTGACGCACCCGCCTTCGAGACGGTGATGGCCCGCATCCGGGTGCCCCGAACAGGCCCGGGCAGGCCACGGCCCCGCCCCTTCGCCGTTCTGGCCGACCGGGCCTACTCGTCCCGCGCCATCCGCAAACACCTGCGACGCCGGGGCATCCGCGCGATCATCCCGCAGCCGTCCGACCAGATCGGCCACCGTTTGCGGCGAGGCCGACTCGGTGGCCGCCCGCCCGGTTTCGACCGATCCTGGACGGCTGCCCCGACCTGGCCACCGCCCGCGACCTCGCCCAGGAGTTCAGCACCATCGCCCGCGAACGCCGCGGCCACGACCTCACCCACTGGATGACCCGCGCCCTCGACCAAGGACCACAGCCGGTCAAGGGCTTCGCCGCCTTCCTCCAGAACGACTGGGACGCTGTCGTCAACGGCCTCACCCTGCCGTGGAGCTCCGGCGCCGTAGAAGGCCGGGTCACCCGCATCAAGCTGATCAAAAGCCGGTCATACGGCCGGGCCTCCGTCGCGCTCCTGCGGACCCTTGTACTCGCTCAGCCTCCTTGACCGGAGCAGACTCCTGACCCGGGTTACCGGGCTGCATGTGACATCCTGCGACAGTGCTTTTGAGTGATCATGCGAGCAGCGTCGAGCTCTGGCCCCTGCGCTACCAGTTCCCCGCCGCCCCGGGAGACTCATACGACGACAACTGGCTGGTCATCGGTGGAAAGGTGACAACTCCCGAAGGCAGTTGGTCGTTCGCTGATCCATGCCTGCTGACCGACGAGGCCCGTGAGGTGGCTGGCTGGCTGCGCGCGGTGGCCGCTGAGACAGTGCACGCGACCGGTCGGGATGCCGAAGGCGAGTTGTCTCCGGACACCTGGTTCGTCGAGCCGGTCCTGGGCTTCAGCCTCGCCGATCAAAGCGAGGGCGTGGCGGTGATTCGCGTTCACCTGTCCGTGGAGGCTGCACCCCCATGGCAGCAGGGTGCCGAGAGCACGGGCATCTACCAGTACGCCGTGGAGGTACGGGCGGATACGGATGCGCTGCTTCACGCCGCTGAACAGTGGGATCTTGCTCTGGCGTCCTTCCCGCCCCGCTGACCAGCATCGCGTGACAGCGGGCATCACGAAATATCCGCCACAGCCTTGAAAACGGCCGCTGTCGCTCTTCGCCTCACTTCGTTGCCGCTTGAACAGTGTGGGGAAGGTGGGGATCGTGCGAGCATGCGTGGGCCCCGCCGACCGTCAGGTCGGCG